>NZ_JBFXGG010000003.1:0-89653 GCF_050178255.1 Desulfococcus sp.
CACGGCGGCCCTACTGCTTCTCTTCCGGTGGATGGAGACCGGCTTCGGGTTCGGGAGCCTGACGGGTTCGGCCGTATGTTGCGGCCTGGCCATGGGCACCAAATACAACGGCCTGGTGGTCTGCTGTCTGCTGACGTTGATTGTGCCCTGGATTTACGCGGTCCACGGACAGGATCGACGGAATCGGCGGCATCGCCTTTGGAAATCCGTCGGCTTCGGGGTGCTCTTTCTCGCCGTGGCGGCGTCGGTCTTCTCCCCATGGATGATCCGGAACTGGATCTGGAAGGGCAACCCTGTCTATCCCCTTTACAACAGCGTCTTCAACCCGCCGGAAACGGTTGCCGCCGATCCCGGGCCGAAACGGAAGCCCGGAGCGTTCAGGCGAATCTTTACCCATCGCAGCGCCATGTACCAGGAGAGTGAAGGGCAGGTCCTGCTGTTGCCCGTGAGGATCTTTTTCCAGGGGAAGGACGGCAGCGGCCAATATTTTGACGGCCGGCTCAATCCGTTTCTGCTGATGTTCACGGTGTTGGCCTTTGTCGGCATGAGCGGGAAAGGGCGTCCTTCCGGACGGTCGGATTCTTCGGAGGCCATGGGTTCGTCGGATTCGAGGGGAGGGGAGAAGGAAACGTGGATATCCGGACAGAAAAAAATCCTCCTGGCCTTTTCAGTGCTCTATTTCCTGGCGGCGGTCTTCAGCACGGTGCTGCGGATCCGGTATCTCGTTCCCATGGTTCCGCCCCTGGTGATTCTGTCGGTCTTCGGGATGAAAAACAGCATGGATTTTCTGGAGAGGACTTTTGTCGAAAGCCGTCGGTTGGTCCCCGTCATCGCCGGCGCGGCCCTGACGGTCTGTTTCGGATTGAACGCCCAGTACGTCCTGACCCAGTTCCGGGTGGTGGATCCCCTCTCCTACCTGAGCGGGGAGGTCGATCGGGACGCCTATATCACCCGATACCGGCCGGAGTACCCCGTGATGCAATACGCCAACCATCACTTGCCGGCCGATGCCCGGATCCTTTTCGTCTTCATGGGCAAACGGGGCTACTATCTCGACCGGCCTTACCAGCTGGACGGCGAAGGCGCCGCGAGCCTCCTCATGAAAGTCGCGGGCGAATCGGAGACCCCCGGGGCGATGCTCGAGCGGCTCCGGGCCATGGGCATCACCCATATCATGCTTCAGTCCGACATCTTCAACCGCTGGGTGATCGAGGATTGGCCAAAGGAGAAAAGGCTTCTTCTGGAGGGGTTTTTAAGATCCCGCACCACACTGGTCCATTCCCACCACCGCTACGGCCTGTTGGCCCTGGCCGCACCCTAGCGGCTGACGCTGACGGGAAAACAGGCCCCGGGGGTCAACCGCCGAAAGGCGGCGGCGGGAACAGCGGAAATTTCCTGGGACGTGCGTCCGCTGTCAGGCGGCGTCGATTTTCGCTCGGAAGTCGTCGATGGTCTTTTTGTAGTCGGGGCTGCCGAAAACAGCCGAGCCGGCCACGAAGACATCCACGCCCGCGGCCGCGATCCGGGCGATGGTGGCGCGGTTGACCCCGCCGTCGATCTGGATGAGGGGGCGGGTCTGGGTCTCGGGCACGGCCGCATCGATCATGCCGCGGATGCGGCGGATCCGCTCCAGGCTGTTCTCGATGAATTTCTGACCCCCGAAGCCGGGGTTGACGCTCATGACCAGGATGTAGTCCACATCCGCCAACACCCACTCCACCGCGGAGAGGGGGGTCGCGGGATTGAGCACCACGCCCGCCTTTGCGCCGGTCTCCCTGATGAGCTGAATCGTACGGTTGAGATGGACGCAGGTCTCCACCTGGACGGAGATCCAGTCCGCGCCGGCCCTGGCGAAATCCTGAATATAGGCGTCCGGATTTTCGATCATCAGGTGGACGTCCAAGGGCAGCCGGGTCGACTTCCGGGCCGCCTCCACGACGATGGGCCCCATGGTGATGTTGGGAACGAAGTGGCCGTCCATGACATCGATATGAATCCAGTCTGCGCCGGCCGTCTCGACAGCCTTTATCTCCTCGCCCAGCCGGGTAAAGTCCGCCGACAGAATCGATGGTGCAATCAACTTCATAAAGGTATCTCCTTTTCCTTTGCGTCTTTGCGCCTTTGCGTGAGCAACTGCTGCATCGAGGTCCCACGCCAAGCCGCAAAGCCGCCAGGACATAAGCCGCAGATTTTTATTTTTCTACGTCTTTCTTTGCGCCTTTGCGTGATCAATCTTTGCGGCGTTTCCGCTATCACATTTTCCGAACGAAGCAAACCGAAAAAAAACCGTCCATGCCGTCCCGATGGGGAAAGGTCCTGAGACAGCCCTCCGGCGTGATCAGGGCGCGCATGCCGGCGGTCAGATGCTCGGCATCCATACGGACCCTGAAGTGGGGATGCTTTTCGAGGAAGGCCTCCGCCACGGCGTCGGTCTCCTCGGGTTCCATGGAGCAGACCGTATAGCCCAGAATCCCCAGGGGCTTCACCAGGGGCGCGAGACGGCTCAGAAACCGGAGCTGCCGCTTGCGATAGCCGTCGAGGTTTTCCTTGGCGGCGGACCATCGTGCATCCGGGTTTCGGCCGAGCACCCCCAGCCCGGAGCAGGGCGCGTCGACGAGAATCCGGTCGAAGCGGTCCCTCCAGTCCGGCGGCAGGTCCGCATCGAGATCGCTGTGGACAGGGGTCGTAATGGCAATGCCCAGGCGGACACACTCCGCGGCAAGGCCCTCCAGCTTCCGGGCGTCGACATCCAAGGCAAGGATTTGACCCCGGTTCTCCATCAGTCCGGCCAGGTGGCCGGTTTTGCCGCCGAGGCCGGCACAGGCGTCCAGCACCGTCTCTCCGGGCCGGGGGCCCAGGAACCGGGAGACCAGCTGGGCCGCCTCGTCCTGCACCTGAAACAGGCCCGAGCGAAATGCCGACAGGTCGGAAACTGTGGTGCCAAGGCCCTGGATGACCACCCCGTCAGGAGATACGGCCGTCGGTCGGGCGGTGTCGACCTCCGGGGCCAGGGCCGAGAGAAGCCCTTCCCGGGTCGTCCGGAGGGTGTTGACCCGGAGGGTGAGGGGCGGGATCCGGTTGAAGGCGTCGCAGAGACTGGCGGCATCCGCCGTGCCCCAACGCTTCAGCCATCGCCGGATGAGCCAAGGGGGAAAAGACTTTCCCTTTGCCAGAGCCCGGACCGGGTCGGTCTCCATGTCCGGAAAGGGGATCTTTCCGCGGGACCGGATCGCCGAGCGGAGCAGGCCGTTCACGAAACCGGCGATCCACGGCGGAGCGAAGGCCTTGGCGATGTCGACGGCGGTGTTTACGGCGGCGGAATCCGGGATGCGGTCCATGTGGAGAATCTGGAACAGACCGATTCTGAGGAGATTGAGTACGTCCGGATCCAGTTTCGCCAAGGGCGTCCTGGAGAGATGATCGATGACGTGATCCAGGGCGGCCCGATGCCGCTGCACCCCGAAGACAAGGGCGTGGATCAGGTTGCGGTCGCGCCGGTCCATGGGGGGAGCCGTTTCGAAAAAGGCGTCCAGCACCGCATCCAGAGGTCGCCGCTCCGCATCGAGACGCTTAAGAATCGTCCATGCCGCACCCCTGGGCGTGCCCAGGGCATTGACGGCGGCGGTTGCGCGTTTTCGAGGGGGAACCGGTGCGGGATGCCGGGGTTTCGGGCGGCGGTTCGGAATTTTCCGGCCGGTTTCATGGGACATGTCGGATCCTTGGAAAGCGATTGGGAGAAAGTGATCGGGATATGGGGCCGGACCTGGAATTCAATCAGGTCAGCAATTTTCCCGGCGGGATCGGGCACCCCCTCAGGAAATCCTGGACGGTCAGACGTTTTCCGGAAGCACCCTGCAATTCCAGAACGGAAATGACGCCGCTGCCGGCGGCCACGCGCAGCTCTCCGGGAAAGCTTCTGATGACGGTGCCGGGGGCCGCTCCCGAATCGGAGGGATCGTTCGGGACCGTCCGGACCTTGAAGATCTTGAGGCGCTTATCCTCCAGAAAGGTAAATGTACCGGGCCAGGGATCCATGCCCCGGACAAGGTGGTCGATGGCCTCGGCGTCCCGGGACCAGTCGATATGACCGTCCGTCTTCCGGAGGAGGGGGGCATAGGTGGCAAGATCCGGATCCTGGGGTACGGGGCGAATCCGGCCCGTCTCGATCCTGTCTATGGTTTCCAGCAGCAGCGTCGCCCCCATTTCAGCCAGCCGGTCGTGGAGGGTGCCGGCGGTGTCGTCGGGCAGGATCGGGGTTTTGGCCGTCAGCAGGATATCGCCCGTGTCCAACCCCTCATTCATCTGCATGGCGGTCACGCCGGTTTCCGTTTCGCCGTTGATGACGGCCCATTGGATCGGCGCGGGTCCCCGGTACCTGGGCAGGAGGGAGCCATGGATATTGATGCAGCCGAACCGCGGCAGGTCCAGGAGGGACTTGGGAAGAATCCGGCCGTAGGCGATGACCACGATGATGTCCGGCCGGATCCCGGCCAGGCGATCGAGAAAGGCCGGTTCCCGCATCGATCCGGGTTGACTCACGTCATAGCCCAGCGTCAACGCCGCCTTTTTCACCGGCGGCGGCTGGACCTTTCGGCCCCGCCCTTTCGGGCGGTCCGGCTGGGTCACCACCAGGCTGACACTCCGGCCGCTGCCGCCCAGTTTTTTCAAAGCGGGCACGGCGAAATCAGGGGTGCCCATAAAGACGATGTCGATGGGTTTATTCATTGTGCCTGATCTGTTTCAGGATTCTTTTCCGGTAAAGCTGCCGCTTCAGGGCGCTGATCCGGTCGATGAACAGGACGCCGTTGAGATGGTCGATCTCGTGCTGAAGAACGACCGCCAGAAAGTCGTCCCGTTCGATCCGGACGGGCTTGCCGTCCCGGTCCACCCCTTCCACCACGACGGCGGCGTTGCGTTTCACGTCGGCCCTGAAGTCGGGGACGCTCAGGCATCCCTCGTTTTCCGAGATGATCGTGCCCTGTGCCTCGACAATCCTCGGGTTGATCAGCACCTGAAGCGACGGCCGGTCCTCCCCGGGGTTGCCGTCATAAACGATCAGGCTCTTGTCGTGTCCGACCTGAATGGCGGCGAGGCCGACCCCCGGCGCCGCGAACATGGTATGCGCCATTCGATCGATCAGGTTCTGCAACTCGCCGTCGATGTTCTCCACCGGTTTGGTCGGCTGCTTGAGGAATTTGTCGGGGTAGGTGACAATTTCCAGAGGTTCCATGACGTCCGTCTTCCTTGTGGGTATATATAGTGTCGCTTTTTGTGTCATTGCAGGATACTCGCGGTGAAGGGTTCATATTGGGGATGACCGTCGTGGGCGGGTCGATCAACCCGCATCCGGCGGCCGTCCGTAACGGCAGATCTGTTGCGCGTGTCTCCAAATTTTTATTGTAATCATTAAATTCGGATGTGAAAGGTTTCATGGCCGGAAAAGCTGAATCGCCATGAAATCAACGACAAGCGGATCGATCACCACCGGCGCGGAACATGACGGGGGATGCAGTGGTTACAACGAGATCATGTTGCGGGCGGTTTCGACATCGCGACGGATCTGTCGGGAGAGCGCCTCTATCCCGGAAAACTTGATTTCATCCCGAATGCGCTCGATGAAGTTCACGCGTATTTTCTCGCCGTAGATGTCGCGGTCGAAATCGAGGATATGGACTTCCACCGTGAAGACGTGGTCGTCGAAGGTGGGGCTGTATCCGATGTTGGCGACCCCTTTGTACCGGCCGTCCCGACACGCCACGGTGACGGCATAGACGCCCGTCCTGGGGGCGAGTTCATCGTAGAGCTTGATGTTGGCCGTTGGAAAACCCAGCAGCTTTCCTCCCCGATTGCGGCCGCGCTCGACCGTTCCACGGATCTGATAGTGACGTCCCAGAAGCTTCTCCGCCCCCGTCACGTCGCCCGCCGTCACCAGCTCCCGGATACGGGTGCTGCTGATTCTCGACTTGCCGTTGGATTGCGTCTGTATCCAGTCGGCAACGATCAGTTCGAAGCGATGGGTGGCGGCCCGGGCTTTCAAAAATTCGAGATTGCCTTCGCGGTTCCGGCCAAAGGCGTAGTCGCCGCCCACAATAAAGGCCTTCATGCCGATGCGGCGGATCAGGATGTCCTCGAGGAACGCTTCGGCGGGAATGGATGCGAACTCCCGGGTGAAGGGGACACAAACGAGCACGTCGATGCCCGTCCGTTCGATGAGCTCGACCTTCTGCTCATACAGGGTGATGAGCGGCGGATGGCTGTTCTGGTGCAGCACCCGGATCGGATGCGGTTCGAAGGTCATGGCAACAGAGGTGCCGTCGATTTCCACGGCTTTTTCGATGACCTCGTGGAAAAGGGCCTGATGTCCAAGGTGAACCCCGTCAAAATTTCCGATTGTGATCACTGCATTTGGAAAAGGATTCGCTATGTTGTCTATGCCTTCAATAAGCTTCATCGTAATTTCGATTTCCTTTAAAAATTGGCTTGACATCAAATTCGAAACCGTATATATACCGCACAACACGAACGAAATCAATCTTTCTTTTCAAGGTTGGTTAACGTCGAGCCGAAGTGGCGGAACTGGTAGACGCGCTAGGTTCAGGGTCTAGTTGCCGTACGGCAGTGGGAGTTCGAGTCTCCCCTTCGGCACCAGCAAGATAAAAAAGGCGCACTTTAAGAGTGGCGCCTCTTTTATTTTGTTGTGTTGTCTCTGGTTCGTAAACGAATGGACAGCAGTGTTTCCCATGCATCGTATTGACATTGCCGCAACTGGAAATTAAGTTGTTTACGCTCGCGAAGACGCCTCTTTGTTGACCCAGCGCTCCCCCCGCGACAGAGGAATTTCACAAACCACAGTTTCTACCCGGCAGCATCCAGAGAGCGGCGATACCGACCCGGCGACCCCTCACGGTTATTTCGGGGGGATCGGCCGGATGATTTTCGGCGTTTTGCCGTTATATTCAATATAAGATACATTCAAAATAAGACACATTAAAACCTCAGTAAAGGGACCATCACCATGCATAGCGATATACAAAAAGTCCGGAATATCGGTATCAGTGCCCACATCGATTCGGGAAAGACCACGCTGACCGAACGGATACTCTTTTATACTCAGCGCATTCACGCCATTCACGACGTCAAGGGCAAGGACGGCGTCGGCGCCACCATGGACTCCATGGAGCTCGAAAAGGAGCGCGGCATCACCATCGCCTCCGCCGCCACGTTCTGCGAATGGAAAGGCCATGAGATCAATATCATCGATACCCCCGGGCACGTCGACTTCACCATCGAGGTCGAGCGGTCTCTCAGGGTGCTGGACGGGGCCGTCCTGGTGCTCTGCGCCGTCGGCGGAGTTCAGTCCCAGTCCATCACCGTGGATCAGCAGATGAAGCGATACAAGGTCCCCTGCATCGCCTTCGTGAACAAGTGCGATCGCAGCGGCGGAAATCCGTTCCGCGTTATTCAACAGCTTCGGGAAAAGCTGGGACACAACGCGGTGGCGATGCAGATCCCCATCGGGATGGAGGCCAAATTCAACGGTGTGGTGGACCTGGTCTCCATGAAGGCCGTCTATTTTGACGGCGACAACGGCGAAACGGTTCGGGTCGAGGCGGTGCCGACGGCATTGCGGGAAGAGGCCGAGGAGAAACGCGAGATTCTTGTCGACGCCGCGTCCATGTTCTCCGATGAATTGACCGAGGCCATTCTCGAGGAGCGGGACATCCCTGAAGATCTGCTTCTGGACGCCGTCAGACAGGGCGTACTCAAGCGGGAACTGACGCCCGTTTTTATGGGCTCGGCCTACAAGAACAAAGGCGTCCAGCCTCTGTTGAACGGCGTCACGCGGCTGTTGCCGTGCCCTGCCGACGTCGTCAACGAGGCCCTGGACATGGAAAAGGACGAGGCGATCGTTGCCCTGAGCAACAATCCCAACGATCCCATCGTGGCGCTCGCCTTCAAGCTGGAGGACGGGCAGTACGGCCAGCTGACCTATATCCGCGTTTACCAGGGTGTCCTCGGCAAGGGGAACACCATCGTCAACGTCCGGACCGGCAAAAAGGTCAAGGTCGGCAGGGTCGTGAGGATGCACGCCAATCAGATGGAGGATATCGAGTCCATCCCGGCCGGATACATCGGTGCCCTTTTCGGGATCGACTGCGCCTCGGGCGACACGTTTACATCCCCGGGACTCAGCCTGACGATGACCTCCATGTTTGTCCCGGCGCCGGTGATCTCGCTGGCTATCGTGCCCAGGGACAACAAATCCCAGATCAACATGTCCAAGGCCCTCAACCGGTTTACCAAAGAAGATCCCACCTTCAAGACCTACGTGGACGATGAGACGGGGGACACCATCATCTCCGGCATGGGTGAGCTGCATCTCGATGTCTACATCGAGCGGATGCGTCGGGAATACAAGGCCGAGGTGGAGACCGGGCAGCCGAGGGTCGCCTACCGGGAGACCATCACGCGGACGGCCGAGTTCAACTACATCCACAAAAAGCAGACCGGCGGGTCCGGCCAGTACGGCCGGGTGGCGGGCTATATGGAGCCCGTGGACGAGGAATTCGTGTTCGACAACCAGGTGACCGGCGGATCGATTCCGACCCAGTTCATCCCTGCCTGTGAAAAGGGTTTTCGGGCCTGTCTCGAGAAAGGGCCCAAGATGGAGTTTCCGGTGACCGGTGTCAAGATCGTCATCAACGACGGGGCATCCCATTCGGTGGACTCCTCCGATATGGCCTTCCAGGCTGCCGCACGCGGCGCCTTTCTGGAGGCCTATGCCAAGGCGGCCCCCGTCATTCACGAGCCCGTCATGAAAGTGGTCGTCGAAACCCCCACCGAGTTCCAGGGGGCGGTGATGGGGCTGTTGAACCAGCGGCGGGGCATTATCGTCGGATCCCAGGATGAAGGTCCCATGTGCGTTATCGAGGCCCAGGTGCCGCTGTCGGAAATGTTCGGTTTTTCGACCGTCCTTCGATCGTCGACCCAGGGAAAGGCCCAGTTCACAATGGAGTTCTCCGCCTACAAACAAATTCCCAAGGGCGTTGCGGACGAGTTGGTCAAGAAGCTTGCCAAAGATAAAAAGAATGCTGCCTGAGATCCGCCGAACGGTATCGTCGGCCAGGGTCATTTATTTGAGGGAAAGGAACTTCAACATGGAAAAAAAAGAAATCATCCGGCGTAATCCACTTAAAATGATGGGTTATTCGTCCGAAGATGTTCTTTCCGATGGGGGATTCGGCGCATTGACGGCCCACGCCGGGGTCGGCAAAACCGCGTTTCTGGTCCAGATCGCCATTGACAAGCTGCTGCGGGACAAGAACGTTCTTCACATCAGCATCGATGAACCTGTGGAAAAGGTCTGCCTGTGGTATGAACAGGTTTTCCGGAATATCGCCCAACGCAATCATATCAAACAGGCGGACCCCTTTTGGGAGGTCATCCTGCCCAGGCGCTTCATCATGACCTTCAAGGTGGACGGTTTCAGCGTCCCGAAACTGGAGGAGCGCATCAACGACCTCTCGGAGCAGGGAATCTTTCTGCCGCAGATGATCCTGATCGACGGGCTTCCCTTCGAGGAGATGGGCCGGAAGACCTTTCTGGATCTCAAGGCCGCTGCCCGGAATCTGGGGGTCGGCGTCTGGTTTACGGTGAAGACCCATCGCCATGAGCCGTCCGGACCCGGCGCGATTCCTATCCCGATGACCGGCATCGAGGACCTTTTCGATGTGATTATCGAGCTTCAGCCGGACGGAAAGGAGATCTATGTGAAAGCCCTCAAGGGCGGACCGCCGGCATCCGAGATCGTGGAACTCGCATTGGACCCCTCGACCATGATGATCCGGAACCCCGACGGGGAACTCGTCTCCGAATCCGACCGCAAAGCGCAATAAGACGCCTCTTCGAAGCCCTGAATCCCGCGGCGTGCCCTGAAAGGTGCGCGCCGCGGTGACCGGAAGCGGCAAAGAAGATTTTATTCTTTTTCTTCCACCAAACGCCGGATATCTCTTCTCAACATCGCAAATTCACGCTGAAGGGTCTGCTGGATCTCGCGCGCGGCAAGGATAATCTCCTGGGCCATGTGGCTCATATCCCTGAAATCCATTGTCGTTTGAGATGCCTCGAAAGATGCGTCATCCGTCGGTCGGGGCGGCGGGGGCGCCGCTGCATCGGCAACGGCGGGCACATGGTGAGTGCGCTTTCCGGCGGCTTGAATCTCCCGCTTCAGTTTTTTGTACCCGGTGACGTGGGTGATCAGGAGTTTCTTCCTGGCGCCGTCACTCATGTTTTCCGAGAGTATCGTCCGTTCAAGGCTTTCATAAGCCGAATGCAGCAAGGTAATGGCATCGACATGGGCCCGGGCGAGCTTTTTCCGGATGTATTTCCCCAACGACCCCAGAAGTTGCAGGAACGCCAGGACGATCTTGTCGCCCTGATACAGGGATTCCAGCTTGAGGATCTCCGCTTCGAGTTTTTCCATCACCGAATCCGTGATCTCCCATTCGAGGGACATGATGATGGACTTGAGGTCTCTGATCGGGGATCGCTCGATCCGGTCGGCGTCGAATTTTTCGACAACCGTCGCGACCTCGTCCGCGGACGGCGTCGTTTTGTCGAACGATTCCTTTCCGGGACGTCGTTTCACGGCTTCGGCGTCATTCTCCTTCCGATCCGAGTCCATCCAATCCGGCGAAACTCCGGCAGTGACGTCCTTCTCTTCTTCTCCGAACAGATCGTCCAGACGGCTGTCGACCTCGGCTGTGATGCTGTTTTCGTCGACTTTTCTCGTATCACCGATTGCCAATGGTAATCCTCCTGTTCAAGCGGCGTTGGATACTGCGTGATCCATCGCGGTCAGACCGTTAATCCCAGATGGCGGAGATTTTGTCGATCGCTTCGGCAACCTTCAATCGCAGCAACCCCAGAGAGACCCTTGTCCCAAAAATGGAGATGAGCAGGAAATCCTTCTTGACCTTGCTGAAGTGGATACTTTCCTTTTCCCCTTTATGAAACAGAAGGGAAAACTCACTTTCTCCAATCAGCCTGGCCATGGTGTCGACAGCGGCGAAATTGGCCGAGGCCAATGCCGCGAGGGAATATAAATCATGATCGCATTCGCCGTTGTCCGCCTTGGCGATGATATTGCCCGCCAGGTCGATCAGCAATATACTGTGGGCGCCGCTCTCGACGAGGTCTTTGAGAATGATGCTCTCTATGGTTTCGAGCTGTTCCTGACTGAAGGCATACGAACTGAAAGCCAGATCCTCATTGAAATCGGGTGTCAATGACCTGCCCTCCTATTTTAGGGTCCTTTGCAGGGACGTCATGGTTAGTGAGATGATCTTTTTGAGGGTCGGGATCACATTTTCTCCGGAAAGGGCGCTGGCAGCGAGCGACGAGACTTTCAGTTGACCGTTCAGGTCTTTTTCCATCTGTTCGAAGGACATGACGGCGATCCCTTCTTTTTCCAAATCCCTTTTATTGTATTGCAGCACCAGGGGAATCTTGAATATGCTTTTTTTGTAAACAGCCAGGTTTTCCTGCAGGTTTTTGAGCGAGATCATGTTGTCCCGCCGCTGCTCCACCCGGGAGTCCGCCACGAAAACCACGCCGTCGACGCCCTTGAGGACGAGACGCCTCGTGGCGTTGTATTTGATCTGGCCGGGAACGGTATACAGCTGAATTCTTACATCATATCCCATTATTTTTCCGATGTCGAAGGGCAGGAAATCGAAAAAAAGCGTTCGATCGCCGTGGGTTTTGATGCTGACCATCTCCGATTGGATGCGTTGGCGGAATTTGGAAAAGACATATTCGAGATTGGTCGTTTTTCCCCCGCGACCCGGACCATAGTAGATGATTTTTGCCTGCACTTCCCTGTTTTTCAGATTGACGAATGCCAAGCCAGGTCCCTCCCGGGTTCGATGCGTCGATGATCAGGCATCGCGATCAAAAGACGCAACCGTAATCCAATAATTTTATTTATAGCATTAAGGAAAGAGACGGTCAACAACCGCCGACGGGTTTTCTGAAAAATTTGATCCGGATTTCGGCATCCGGTCAGAAAACAGACTGCTATATAGGCAGAACTACCTATCGGAAAATAGGTATTTTTGCCGATTGAAACGGATGCCGGATAGGTGTATCAAAATTTCATATAACTTTTCTCATTTTTTGTCGTGGCGGCGGTCTTCTCGATCCTGCGGTCGGCCGTGAAAGGCGACTTTCCGAACGAGGACACCGCCGGATGAGAAATCAACCCGGACGAATAAGGAGGAAGTATGAAACGGTTCAAGGTCTTGACGGCGGCAGTCATGGTGATGGGATGTATTCTTTGTTTTTCGACCTGTCTTTGGGCGGGTGAATCCGGCAAGGTGAACATCAATACCGCTTCCGCAGAGGAACTCGCCGGCCTGAACAGGATTGGATTGAAAACGGCGGCCAGAATCATTGAATATCGGGACAGCGTCGGAAGATTCAACGCTCCGGAGGAGTTGATGAACGTCAAGGGAATCGGCGAAAAACTATTCGACCTGAATAGGGATCGAATCATTGTGGAGGGCAACGACGCACCGGAAAGGACAGGCGACGGTATCAGTCAAAGCGATGCGTCGAGCGGCAGCAAAGGATAATCGGATCCATTCCCCCTCACCGGCACCGGCCGCCCCGACGGGGCGGCCGGTGCGCCATTTTAGCGGTTGACCCCATGTCCGTTTTGTGGTCAATATCTGATCGCTGTATATTTTTTCCGCGAAAAATCCGGTCCAAACGCCATAAGATCCGATGTGCCCGACCGCATCGGTTTACGATGTAACCGATCCGGCAAAGCGATATCCGCGATCCATGCCTGCGGCGTGTTAAACCCCTCGGCATTCATTTTTGTATACTCGCGGCGGTTTATCTGTTGATCGGAGCGCTTTTCATCGGAAGGAAATGCGCATATGGCATGATATTGAAGAGTCTTTGGGACGGCGGCAACAACCCGGTTCCAAACGCTTGTGTCGGGGTCGATTTCCCGTTTTGTCAAGCGCGTTGAAGGACCCTGAAAGTAGGCGGCAATGATCGACGTCATTATTGTAAACTATAACAGCACCGACCATCTGCTCAACTGTATAGCATCATTCTACACGGACATCCAAAGGTTTGGCGTGACCGTATACGTCCAGGACAATGGGTCGACGGACGGTGTGGACCGGGTGTCGGACCGCTATCCTCTGGTCAGGCTTCACAAAAATATCGTCAATCTCGGTTTTGCCGGAGCGGTGAATCAGGCGCTTTGCCGATGTAAGGGCGATTATGTGATTTTATTGAATCCGGATGCCGTTCTCGAGGAAGGATTCCTGGATGCTGCCGTCGAATTCATGGACAGGCGCAGGGATGTCGGCATAATGGGGCCGAAAATCCTGGACCGTGACGGGAAGCTTCAGAATTCGGCAAGGGCGTTCCCCAGCCCCCTCACCGCTCTTTTTGGGCGTTCATCCTATCTGTCCAGACGATTTCCGCAAAATCCCGTCACCTCGCGAAATCTTCTCAGCATGAGCTGCGACGGCGAAACCCCGATGTCTGTCGACTGGGTGTCCGGGGCATGCATGGTGGTTCGAAAAAAAGCCGTGGAGCAGACGGGGATGCTGGATGAGCGCTTTTTCATGTATTGGGAGGATGCGGACTGGTGCAGACGAATGTGGGCCGCCCGATGGAAGGTCGTCTATTGTCCGAAAGCCGTTGCCTATCACTATATTGGCGGCAGCAGCGAAAAATGTGCCGTCCGGTCCGTTTGGGAGTTTCACAAGAGCGTCTGCCGTTTTTTCGATAAGTATCTGCCTCCCCGTCTTTTTTTTGCAGGACCGCCGGTCTTTGGACTCCTCTTTTTGCGCTTTCTTGCCGTGATGCTCACAGCCGCGGTGAAACACCCGATCCGGCGCGTTGAGGCCGGAACCCTCCTTGCCGAACCGCCGCCGGGGGCAGCACCGTGTCGGCAATACCAGCGTGTTGATATCGGAAGCACCAACTCCGGGCCCTGCTGATGAGAGAAATGCGGGCTGAACGGTGGATAGAAAGGTAGACGACGATGGCTCTTCAGGAAAAGCGCGTACAGCGCGTACAGGTCGATCTGTTGATGAAAAAGGGTGTGAAGATCCCCAATCCGGACAGCGTGATCATCGGGCCGGAGGTCGATATCGACAGGATATCGGGGGAAGGGGTCACCTTCTGGGGCGGCACCAAAATATTCGGAGAGTCGACCTTGATTCTACGGGGTGCGGAGATCGGCTACGAGGCGCCGACAACCCTGGAAAACTGCCGCGTTGGTCCGGAGGTCAGCCTCAAGGGCGGTTATCACAGCGGGGCGGTATTTCTGAAAGGGGCTTCCGCCGGGTCCGGCGCCCATGTCCGCGGCGGAACCATTCTCGAGGAATCGGCAAGCATCGCACACACCGTCGGTCTGAAGCAGACGATCCTGTTCCCGTTCGTCACCCTGGGCAGCCTCATCAATTTTTGTGACTGCCTGATGGCCGGCGGGACGGGGAAAAAGGACCACAGCGAGGTGGGCAGCGCCTACATCCACTTCAATTACACTCCCAACCAGGACAAGGCGACGGCATCGCTTCTGGGGGATGTTCCCCGCGGCGTGATGTTGCGGGAGCGCCCCATATTTCTGGGCGGGCAGGGTGGGCTGGTGGGGCCCTGCCGACTGGCCTTCGGGACGGTGATCGCCGCCGGCTGCGTCTACCGCAAGGATGAATTGCGTCCGGACAGGCTCCTCGTGGGCGGGGCGCCCCGGGGGATGAGCGTTCCGTTTGCACCGGGAACCTATCCCGGCATCCGGCGGGTGTTCGTCAACAATATGAATTACATCGCCAATCTAACGGCCCTGATGCAGTGGTATCGATTCGCCCGCAGTCGCTTCCTCTCGGAAGACTTTCCCCAGGCCCTGCTGGACGGGCTGATCGCCGTTCTCAATGCAGGCATTGACGAGCGCCTGGCCCGGATGCGGGCGCTGGCGGAAAAAATGCCCGCCGCCATCGATGCTTACCTGACCAGTGCCGGAGATAAGGCCTCCCCGCAGCTCGTGGCGAACAAGCGCGCGTTTTTCGAACGATGGTCCGAGGTGGCGGATACCGTCGAAAGAGCACGGGAGTGGGGCGGAGACGACCGGATTCGCAACGTGTTCCTGGAGGGTCTGGATGAAGCGGCGGCGCGTTGGGGGAAGGACTATGTGGCCACGATTCGGGCGCTGAGCCCATCCGCCGCAGGGGCGGGAACGCATTGGCTGGACGGGATTACATCGGCCGTGATGGATCGCGTCCTGGCCGTGATTCCCGAGATGGGGCCCTCGGATTAGCGGACCCCGGGATGGATGACATGGCGTTTGTATCTCAAGACAAACCGAGAATCAGAAAGAGGTCGGTTGATATGGGTCAACTTTTTGGCACCGACGGCATCCGCGGGGTTGCCAACCGGTATCCGATGACGTGCGAAACGGCGCTGAACGTCGGTCGCGCGGTGACATCCTATTTTTCCAACGGCGGACGTCGTCCCAGAATCATCGTCGGGAAGGACACGCGCCTTTCCGGCGCCATGCTGGAGTATGCCCTGGTGTCGGGCATTTGTTCCGCGGGGGGAGAGGCCGTACGGGTCGGCGTGCTGCCGACGCCGGGTGTGGCGTGCCTGACGGTCCTGGACAAGGCCGACGCCGGGGTCATGATTTCAGCCTCCCACAACCCCTTTCAGGACAACGGGATCAAGATTTTTGGAAACGACGCGTTCAAGCTTTCGGACGAGGCCGAGGCCGACATCGAGGCGCTTCTGGGACGGGAAGATCATCTCAGGGATTTGTGCGCGTCCATTCAGGACGTGGGGGGCGACGCCGTCATGGTCGATCCGGAGGAACGGTACGCCCGGTTCCTCCTGTCAGCCCTCCCGGCCGGGTTCGGACTGGCGGGCATGAAGCTGGTGCTGGACTGTTCGAACGGCGCGACGTTTCGCGTGGCGCCGTCGGTCTTCAGGAGGCTGGGTGCGGACGTGACGCCGCTTTTCATCGCTCCCGACGGCCGGAACATCAACGAGGGCTGCGGCTCACAGCATCCGGAGCGATTGGCCGAGCACGTTGTCGCGACGGGCGCGGACGTCGGCCTGGCCTTCGACGGCGACGGCGACCGGCTGATCGCCGTCGACGACAGGGGAGGGGTGGTCACGGGCGACCAGATGCTTGCCGTGTGCGGCGCTTATCTGAAACAGAAGGGAAGACTGGCCAACGGGCTCGTTGTCAGCACGGTGATGAGCAATATCGGGTTGGCCATGGCCTTCAGGGAAATGGGGATCGTCCACCGGAAAACCGATGTGGGGGACCGTCACGTCGTCCGGGAGATGCGTCGATCGGGGGCCGTGTTGGGCGGGGAGGATTCGGGTCACATGATTTTTCTCGACCGCCATACCACGGGCGACGGCATCCTGACCGCCCTTCGGCTGCTGGAGGTGATCCGGGACTCGGGAAAACCCTTGTCGCGGCTGACCCAGGTGATAACGGTATATCCCCAGATCCTGATGAACGTGGCGGTATCCGCCAAACCGCCCATCGAAACGATCCCCGCCATTGCCGAGGCCGTTGCCGAGGTGGAAAATCTGCTGGGGGATCAGGGACGGGTGCTGGTTCGGTATTCGGGTACCCAGCCGCTTTGCCGGGTGATGATCGAAGGGCCGACGGCGGAGGAGATCCGCCGCTATTGCAGCCGGATCACGGAAGCGGTGAAGTCGGCCATCGGGGAATGAAAACAGCGGATCCTCCGCGGCAGGGCCACGGAGGATCGCGATATTTCCCGTCATCGGGTCAAGGTGAATGCCCCGACCCGGAAAGCGACGCTTTAATCCCGGCTGCCGCCGAAAATCCTGAGCAGCATCAGAAAGAGGTTGATGAAGTCGAGATAGAGGGAGAGGGCGCCCAGGATGGCGCCTTTCCGCAGCACGGCGCCGTCAAGGCCGTCGGGCTGGGTCATGGCCATGTGTTTCAGCTTCTGGGTGTCGTACGCCGTGAGACCGACAAACACCAGGACGCCGATGTAACTGATGACCATGGCCATCCCTGAGCTCTGCACGAACATGTTCACGACCGAGGCGATGATGATGCCGATAAGCCCCATCATCAGGAAGCCGCCCATGGACGTGAGATCCCGCTTGGTCATCATGCCGTAAATGCTGCACGCCAGAAACGTTCCGGCACAGATAAAAAAGGTCGATGTAATGGACGATGCCGTGTAGGCGAGAAAAATCACCGACAGCGTCAGGCCGTTCAGAACCGCGTACAGGATGAACAGCGCCGTCGCCGTGGATGCCTGCATCTTGCCGACCCTCGCGCTGATGGAAAAGACCAGTACGAGCTCCGCGATGATCAGGCCGAAAAAGAGCAGCCGGTTTCCGAAAATAAGTTGCATCATTGCCGGGCTGTTCGCCACCATGAAGGCGGTGATACCGGTAAGCCCCAGTCCGACCGCCATCCAGTTGTAAACGCTCTGGATGAACGAATTGACCCTGACTTGCGGTAAGGCTCTTTCATGAGTATACTGCATTGATTCCTCCTGTTGAAGTTAATCGTGATCACTCACTTTTTTGAACCGGAATATAACATGGAATCGCTTTTTTTCAAGACAAATCCGACCGATTTCCGGCAAGATGACCAAGATGTAATGCGGTCTCAGGTTATGGGCGCCGGGTGTCGCCGGGAGTGAGCGTTGGCATGGAGATGACGTCGGAGCAGTTGTTTGAAGCCATGAAGACGGCGGCGGAACGGCTGGGGGTTCTGGTGGCCGAGAAAAGCTTCCGGAACGTCGGGATTCCCGTGGAGAGCGGTCTGTGTACGGTCAGGGGGAAAAAGATGTTCATCCTCGACAAGAACCGGACGCTGCGGGAAAAGATCCGGCTGCTGGGTGAGTGCCTGGCCGAGTTGCCCAACGAGGAAGTCTACCTGATGCCGTTCATGCGGGAGTACATCGCGGAACTGAAAAGGGGCGGATGAATCTCCTTCTGATAAAAGTTTACATAATATCCATTATCAGACGTTATGGATGCCGCCAAAGTTATTGAATCGCGCCGCCAAGTATGCTAAGGATGGCGCTCCGCGATGAAACCGGGTGTTAGAGTTATTCATTGAAATCGAAACCGAGGGATTGACATCGAAGGGAGGATGCGGCACGGACGTATCCGAGATTGACGATGCAGGCTGAGTTGCAACGAAAAATCTACACGGTCTCGGAGCTGACCGCCGACATTAAACATCTTCTCGAAGAGCGGTATCCGTTCGTCTGGATCTCCGGCGAGGTGTCCAATTTCCACGTACCGGCATCCAAGCATTTTTACTTCACGCTGAAGGATCAAAAATCCCAGATCAGCGGGATCATGTTCCGGGGTCAGAACCGAAACCTGAAGTTCATGCCCGAGGACGGTATGAGCATCGTCGGTTTAGGGCGGATCAGCGTCTATGAACCCCGCGGGAGCTACCAGATCATCTTCGAATATCTGGAACCCCGCGGCATCGGCGAGCTGCAGATCGCCTTTGAGCAGCTCAAATCCGGGCTTGCCGCGGAGGGGCTTTTCGACGAGGCCCACAAAAAACCGATTCCCTTCCTGCCGCGGAACATCGGGGTTGTGACATCCGGCACCGGCGCCGTGCTTCACGACATCATCAAGGTCGCCCATCGTCGTTTTCCGGGGGTCGGCATCCGTGTCGTTCCCGTCAAGGTCCAGGGTGCCGGCGCCGAGGATGAAATCGTTCGGGCCATCGCCCTGCTGAACCGAAAAGAGAGCGATGTCGATACGATCATCCTGGCCCGGGGCGGCGGATCCCTCGAGGATTTTCAGGCCTTCAATTCCGAAGCCGCGGCAAGGGCCGTATACGCATCCGACATCCCCGTTATTTCCGGCGTCGGTCATGAAACCGATTTTACCATCGTCGACTTTGTCGCTGATCTCAGGGCCCCCACCCCCTCGGCCGCGGCGGAGATGGCCGTGCCCCTGAAATCGGAGCTCGTCGGCAAACACATGGATCTTGCCGCTAAACTGTTCCGGTGGACCCAGCGATACATCACCCAAAAACGGCAGCGCGTGGCGGAGGTCTCCCGAAGGCTTGTCCACCCGAAGCGGCGGGTCGAGGACTTCCGGATGCGCCTGGAAGACCTGACGGATCGGCTTGCCGCGCGTTTCCGTGAGAAGCTGGAGCGGCAGAAAGAGCGCCTGAACTGGGAACGCCATCGCCTGCGGGTAAAGGCACCGACGGATTTGGCCGGACAGCTGGCTGCAAAACTCGAACGATGCCGAGTCGCCCTTTTCGATGTCGCCCGACGTCGGACCGGGGTGGAACGGATGCGAACAGAGGCGCTTCAGGGCCGCCTTGAGACCTTGAGTCCCATGGTGGTTCTGAAGCGGGGGTATAGTATCACACAGACCGTTCCGGAGGCCGAGATCGTTCGGAATGCGGGTCAGGTCGCGGTCGGCCAGGCGCTGGATGTGCGGGTTGCCGTCGGCGTCATTCGATGCCGCGTGGAAGAGAGGTTTGACATTGACGACGAAACAGACGTTTGAAAAGGCCATGGCCCAGCTGGAGGACATCGTTCGGGAGCTGGAGTCCGGAGACCTGACGCTTGAAAACGCCATGAAAAAGTTCGAGGAAGGGATGAAGCTCTCCAGATACTGCTCCCGGGTGCTGGATGAGACGGAAAAAAAGATCACCCTGCTGATGACCGATGAGGATGGCAACATCCAGGAGAAACCCCTTGACGAAGGATCGGATTGAGCGTGCTTGAAACCATCAACTCTCCGGCGGACCTAAAACAGCTGAAGATATCCGAGCTCTCCACTCTGGCCGAGGAGATCCGTAAGGTGATCGTGGACGTCGTCTCGCGAAACGGGGGGCATCTGGCTTCGAGTCTCGGCGCCGTCGAGCTGACCATCGCTCTCCATTACGTTTTCGAAACCCCTCGAGACAAGATCGTCTGGGACGTGGGTCACCAGTCATACGCTCACAAGCTTTTGACCGGCCGTCGGGAAAATTTCCAAACCCTCCGTCAATACCAGGGCATCAGCGGTTTCTCCAAACGAAGCGAAAGTCCTCATGACGCCTTCACCACGGGGCACAGCAGCACCTCCATATCCGCGGGTCTGGGCATGGCATGCGCCAAGCGCTTGAAAAAGGATCCCGCCAAGGTCATCAGCGTTATCGGAGACGGATCCATGACCGCGGGTCTCGCCTATGAAGGGCTCAACCAGGCGGGCGGCCTCCACAAGGACGAAAATATGATCGTTGTCCTCAATGACAACGACATGTCCATCTCCCGCAACGTGGGCGCCCTCTCCTCTTTCCTCAGCCGGACATTCTCCGCCAGATACCTGCAGGGATTTCGAAAGGAGTTCGGGGAATTCTTGAGATCAGTCCCTAAAATTGGCGATGACATCTATCAGCTGGCCAAACGATCCGAGGAATCCTTCAAAACATTCGTGACACCGGGAATGCTGTTCGAGGCCTTCAATTTCGATTATTTCGGTCCCATAAACGGCCACCGCTTGAGCCACTTGATCGATATCCTGAACAATATCAAGTTGCTCAATGAACCGGTCCTGTTGCACGTCACCACTCGGAAAGGCAAGGGGTACGGTCCGGCGGAAAAAAACCCGGTCTACTTTCACGGTGTCGGCTGTTTCGAGATCAAAACCGGCAACTGCATTTCCAAGGGCCATACGATCCCCACCTACACGCAGGTTTTCGGCGATACGATGGTGACGCTCGGCGAAAAGGACGACAAGATCGTGGCGGTAACAGCCGCCATGCCCGAGGGTACCGGGCTTGCCGCGTTCGCAAAGGCGTTCCCCGATCGCTTTTTCGATGTGGGCATCGCCGAACAGCACGGCGTCACCTTTGCCGCCGGCATGGCCGTTGAAGGATATCGACCGGTGGTGGCCATCTATTCCACTTTTCTGCAGCGGGCCTACGACCAGATCCTCCACGATGTCTGCCTCGAGAGCCTTCCCGTGGTGTTCGCCGTCGATCGCGGGGGTATCGTGGGAGAGGACGGCGCCACCCACCACGGTCTGTTCGATCTGTCTTTCCTGAGGAGTCTGCCCAACATGGTGCTGATGGCGCCCAGGGACGAAAACGAGCTCCGGCGTATGCTGGTCACGGCCCTGTCCCACAACGGCCCCATCGCGCTCCGGTATCCCCGGGGAAGCGGTGCAGGGGCGGTCCTGGAGGATCCGATCCGACCGTTGCCCATCGGCGCGGCCGAGCTGATCGAGGAAGGCGGCGACGTTGTGCTCCTGGCCATCGGGAGACCTGTCCTGGATGCCCTGGCGGCTCGCCGGCGGCTCGCCGCCGAAGGCATCGACGCCGCCGTCGTCAACGCCCGTTTTGTGAAGCCCGTGGACATGGCCCTCATCGGCGCTTTGGTTCAAAACGTTCAGCGGATCGTGACGGTGGAGGAAAATATCCGTCAGGGTGGTTTCGGCAGCGCGGTGCTCGAGGGCCTGAACGATGCCGGCATATCGGGATTCCGTATGGTGCGCGTGGGTATTGGGGATCAATTCGTGGAGCACGGCTCCCAGAAGATTCTCCGGAAAAAGCACGGTGTCGATGCCGACGGGATTGTAGAAGCGGCCCGACGGGTCTGCGGCCGCCATCCGTCGGGTCCGTCCTGATGGCGGCCGACAAAAAGCGGCTGGATCTTCGCGTCGTCGAGCTGGGGATGGCCCAGACCCGTCAGCGGGCCCGGGCCCTTGTCATGGCGGGAAAGATCCTGGTCAACGGCGTGCCGGTGGACAAACCAGGAGCGCTTGTCTCCACGTCCGATCCGATCCGCATGAAAGGGGAGGACATCCCTTATGTCAGCCGGGGAGGACTGAAACTGGCGGCCGGTCTGGCGGCCTTCCAGGTTTCGGTCCGGGGCAAGGCGTGCCTGGATGTCGGGGCTTCCACCGGCGGTTTTACCGACTGTCTTCTCCAGCACGGCGCGGCCCATGTTTATGCCGTGGATGTCGGGTATGGCCAACTGGCCTGGAAGTTGCGGGAAGATCCACGGGTGACGGTCATCGAGCGCACCAACATCCGCCTCATGGATCCGACGGCCCTCCCCTCCCCCGTCGATCTGGCGACCATCGACACTTCCTTCATTTCCCTCAAAATCGTCGTGCCGGCGGTCCTCGCGTTCATGAAACCGGGGGGGGGGATTCTGGCGTTGATCAAGCCGCAATTCGAAGTGGGAAAAGGAAACGTCGGAAAAGGCGGCGTCGTTCGGGATGCCGGGCTCCATGACCAGGTCATCGAGGCCCTTTCCGTCTTCTTCGAGGAGATCGGACTGCACCCCGGGGGGGTGGTCCCCTCCCCTGTACTTGGACCCAAAGGCAACCGGGAGTTCATCATTTTACTCAAGCTCCCTGAGTCCTGATGGAATTCGTCTTGATTTTTCGATATAAAACATATAAGAATTAACAATTTAGGGGGTAAATTTGAATTTTTCCATAAATTCAAAAAATAATGCAGAGAGGAGTTTAAATGGCTGAAATGGTTGATAAGTTGAGAAATATCGCCCTGGTTGGGCACGGCGGTGCCGGCAAAACATCCCTGGCCGAGGTGATGTTGTTTGACGCCGGTGTGACCAATCGAATCGGACGCGTGGAAGACGGCAACACCGCTATGGATTTTGAACCCGAGGAACTGAAACGGAGCTCAAGCATCTCAACCGGGCTGCATCAATTGACATGGAAAAAGCATACGGTCACGTTGCTCGACACGCCGGGAGATCAGAATTTCTTTACCGATACGAAGCTCTGCATGGAAGCCGCGGACGGCGCCGTTTTCGTTGTCGACGCCGTGGACGGCGTAAGGGTTCAGACCGAACAGGGGTGGGCGTTTGCCGGGGACTTCAACATGCCCTCCGCGATATTCATCAACCGGCTCGATCGCGACCGCTCCGATTTTCAGCGGACGCTCCAGGACATCCAGGAAAATTTCGACACCCCCAAACCGATCCTGCTGCAACTGCCCATCGGGAATGTGGCGGATTTCAAGGGCATCGTGGACCTGATCACCATGAAGGCCGGCGTTTACGACGCCGACGGGAAAATGGCGATGGAGGATATTCCGGCGGATATGCAGGAAGCTGCCGAGGCGGCCCGCGAGGAACTGATCGAGAACGTTGCCGAGGCGGACGACGCGCTCATCGAACGATATCTCGAAGGGGAAGTCCTGTCCGACGACGACATCAAGACGGCCCTTCGCAAAGGAACCCTCTCCCGGACGTTCGTGCCCGTCCTCTGCGGATCGGCCATCGCCAATGTCGGCATCAACCTGCTCATGGATTTCATCGTGAACGTCATGCCCTCCCCCGAGGACCGCGGCTCCAGGGTCGGCAAGCACCCCCACAAGGACCAGGAGGTCGAATGCATCCCCTCCCCCGATGCGCCGTTTTCCGCGTTCGTGTTCAAGACCATTGCGGATCCTTATGCCGGGCGTCTCAATCTGTTTCGGGTGGTCTCCGGAAAACTGGGCAGCGACGGAACCTTCTACAACAGCAACAAGGACACCAAGGAACGGTTCAACCAACTGCTGACGGTTCTGGGAAAAGAGCAGAAGCCGGCCAGGGAAGCTATTCCCGGTTCAATCCTGGCGGTGGCCAAACTGAAGGAAACCTTTACCGGCGACACCCTTTGCGACGATGGGAACAAGGTCCTCTTCAAATGCGCCGAACCCCTGCCCACCCTCATCTCTTTTGCCGTTTCAGCCAAAAACAAGGGCGATGAGGACAAGGTCTTCAGTTCCCTCACCAAGATCATGGAAGAGGACCTTGGTCTCAAACTGGATCGAAACTCCCAGACCAAGGAAATCCTTCTGTCCGGCAGAGGGCAGGTCCATATCGAGGTGGTGGTCGAAAAACTCAAGCGGAAGTTCAACGTGGAGGTGGCGCTCAATCTCCCCAAGGTGCCCTACAAGGAAACCATCAAGAAGAAGGTCCGGGTTCAGGGACGGCACAAGAAACAGACCGGCGGCCACGGCCAGTTCGGCGACTGCTGGATCCAGATGGAACCGATGCCCCGGGGCGCCGGCTTTGAATTCGTTGACGCCATTGTCGGCGGCGCCATTCCAAAGACCTATATCCCCGCCGTCGAGAAGGGGGTGATCGAAGCCTCCGAAAAGGGCATACTGGCGGGCTTTCCCTGCGTCGATTTCAGGGTTACCGTGGACGACGGCTCCTATCACACCGTCGATTCTTCTGAAATGGCCTTCAAGATCGCCGGCGCCCTTGCCTTCAAGAAAGCCGTAGAGCAGGCCAAGCCGGTGCTCCTCGAACCGATCATGAACGTTACGGTGGTCACTCCCGACGAATACATGGGGGACATCATGGGCGACCTCAACGGCCGACGCGGGCGGGTCCTGGGCATGGACACCGAGGGGAAGAACCAGGTCATCAAGGCCCAGGTGCCTTTGGCGGAATTTCTGACCTATGCCCCGGATTTAAGATCCATGACCGGCGGACGAGGCATGTACACCATGGAGTTCTCGCATTACGACGAAGTTCCGGCCCAGTTGGCGGAAAAGGTAATCGAAGAAGCCAACAAAGAGAAGGAATAAGATCCCGACCGGGGCAGCCCGGTCGATGGCTTTCAGCGACGCGCCGGGGAATCCGCTTCACGAGAAGGGGGTTTTCCGGCGTTTTTATTTACGGCGGCAACGGCGCAGAGGGTCGCGGCCACGGTGCCGTAAGCCGGCGCAATGAACCATCCCAGTATCGGGATGATCAGAAGCAGCATGAACCCCATTCCGATACCCGTGACCAGGGCACGGTGCCCCCGGGTGAAACGAACGCGATCCCGTACCGCGTAATTTTTCCGTTCCAGGGTATAATCGACCAGAGCGCACCCATTGAAATAGGCCTGGATCAGGAAGATGACCGCCGCGGAGATCACCGCGCCCACAATGGGGATCAGAATCATCAACCAGGCCGAGAGAACCAGCAGGACCATTCGGATCAGGTTCCTCAAGCTCAAATGAAGTCCCCTCAGAACGTCTTTCAACACCTGCCGGATCTGAAACGGTACGTCGGGGCCGTCCAGAATCTTCTTCTCCGTGATTTCAGAAAGATACCCCAATACCGGCGAAAAGAGGATCAGCACCACGGGCTGGTAGAGGATATACCCGCTGAGAAACAGGAGGCACCACAGCAGCAGGTGGGTGATGGTCGGCAAAAAGCCCCATTTCATGAATTCGGGAAGGTAATTCTGGTGAATGTGGGCGGCGATGTCACCGAAGTACAGGGCGCCGATGCTGATGAGCGCGATAAAAAAACTGAAACTCATCAGGCCCGGCAGGATCATGTAGGGCCAGAGACGGTGGCGCAGAATGGCCCGATGTGCTTTTGGGTAGTACCCGAGCGCCGTCAGGATGGATGAAATGGCCATGGACACCTCACGTCGTGAGATTGCAGTGTTGAATGGCGCTTTCGTCGAGCATCCAGGGAAGCCCCCCCTTTTCGGCCGGGGTGAATCCGAAGGATTTTTGCCACACCTCGTCGTCCTCCATGCAGAAATAGACCGTCACCTCGGGGGCGATCCGCCTGAGTGCGTCGTAGATGCGGCGGTAAAGGCGGATTCTGAGCGGCTTGAAATAGCGCATCTTCTCATCGATGCCTGGGACGAACTCGCCGTAAACAAGGGTTGAATCCGGAAACCGCTGCTGAATGGTCGGCTTCAAAGCAGGCATGAAACGGAAGGAGCCGATGCTGATCCAGACGATGTTTTCCGGAGAGACATGCTGGAAAATCTGCTCCACGACCTTTTCATACGCATCCTCGCAACCGTCATAAACGACCATGGGGTCGAAATGGAAGGCCACGGGATATCCCCAGGACGCGCAGTCCGCCGCGGCCCGGAGCCTTGCCGTGAGCGCGGCGGTTCCGCGTTCGTTCTGCCGGATCACCGTCTCGGTGTTGACGGACCATGCCGCGATGGTTTTGCGACGATGGTCCAGGTGTTTCAGGGCGTCGACGGCGGTGGTCTTGGTTTTCAGCTCCAGCACCGAATGGGTCTGCCGGGCAAATCTGGGCACCAGGACCCGTGAGAGATCGGTCCAGTATTCCCAGATCATGCTGTCGGTGAACTCGCCCGTTCCGATGCGACGAAACGTTTTTTGTTCGAAATGCCGGTCCAACTCACGGTGCATATCGTCGTGGTTGACGAAGTATTGCAGCACCGGGGGGTGAAAATAGGACTGCAGAATGCAATAGGCGCAGTCCATGGTGCAGAAGGTTCCCACATGGAGGATCATGTAGTCGCAACAGCGGTAATGGCGTGTTCCGGGACATTTTCGGATGAAGGGTCCGCGGTTCCGGGTGAGGAACAGCACCTCCTTTCCCTTTTGAACCGGGTCGTCATCAGCGGAAACCGCCTCGAAAACCTCCCGGGCCCCCGACACGACCACGGCGGGAACAGGGCGTCTCGACCGGATGGCGGCGACCAATGGGTGATCGGCCACCTCCTGGTCGATGTAGATCTGGGTTATGGGCAAGCAGGCCTTCTCTTTCCTTATTCCGCCAGGTGGCAGACCAGGTCCGCCACCATTCGGTAGACGAAGTCCGATGCCTCCTCCATACTCAATTTGCTCATGTTGAGCACCACATGATAGAGTTCCGGTTTATCGAAGTCCTTCTTGCCGAATCGTTTATAGAGGTTGGCACGCCGTTTTCCCATGGTTTCAACCACCTGGGTGGCTTCTCCATAGGAGAGACCGTAGTGCTTTTTCATGAAGTTGATGCGGTCCACCTTTTCGGCGATCAAAAGAATGTGAAAGGCCTTTGGATGGTCCTGGAGGATGTACTGCCCTCCCCTGCCGATGAAAACGATGTTGTCTTCCTTGGCGATCTGGGTGATGATCTCATGGAGGGATTCCACATACTTATCTTCATCCAGAAACCCTTTCTCTTTTCCGAGAATCCGCTCTACGTAAGACGTGGAGATGAGTCCCGACATGAATTTCTGGAGCGCTCCTCCGGCCTCCTTTTCGAAATCCTCCACCCAGTCTCTGGAGACATTCGCTTTTTCCGCTATTTTCTCAACGATTTCCTCATTGACAAGCGTATAGTTCAGCTTTTTGGCAATCAATTGCCCCAATGTCTTTCCGCCCGCGCCATACTGCCTGGAGATGGTAATCACTGCCATGAGAGACCTCCTTGAGATTGATGAAATATGGGTTCAGGTCGTCGATGCAATGCCGAGTGACGCCGTCGCCGGAATATCCGAAACAGGTATTTTGAACATAATCAAAAGAATATTCAGGGTCAAGAAAGAAATCCGTTGCATGGGCGCCCTGAGGTCAATCACTGATGATGAATTTGAATGCGCGGACAACCCATGGGTTCAACAGGGTGCTGACGGGTTTCCAGTGCGAAAACCGTTCGAAAAGGAAGATGCCGATCAGTATGTACGGACCCATGCGGGTATAGAGTTGGTGTGCATTTTTTCGGGGGTCCAGAAAGGTGCTGATCAGACTCGCTCCGGCGAGGGGCGGGATCGGAATCAAGTGGTAGACGGCGGTGGTGACGTTGACGATGGCGACCATGGTAAAAACCCGGTCCTGAGAACCCCAGTGGCTCAGCACCCAGACGATGCTTCCCGCGATGCCGGCCATGAGGAAATTGGCGACGGGTCCGCCGAATCGGACGAGGATGGCGGCAAGAGCCGGGTTGGCGAAGGGTGTCGTGTCGATATCGACCTTTCTGGGCCATCCGAACCCGGCGAGCAGAAAGGAGAGCGTCCCTAAAATATCGAGATGGAGAAAAGCATTGAAGTGGAAGCGACGGCTGCGGTCGGGTTGAACATCCCCCAGTGCCGTCGCTACGAAGGCCTGCCCTTCGGCATGGATCATAACGGCGAGTAGTGCGGAGATGACGAATGCCGTGACATCGTCGAGGGCCAGATGGGCGGCGCCGATAACATAGGGAACAGGTAAGGGTGTATCCACGATTCAGCCGGTTTCACAGTCGTATCAGGACCGGGGCCCTGGACTCTGTTTCATGAAGAAGGCAGGGGGCAACCCCCTGCCTTGTAAATAAGACATCGAATTATAAATTATTTATCAGAAATCACGGATCAACACAACTTTTTTTTCAACAGAGGGTCGTCGCTCCGAGGTCTTCGGAGCGACAGCCGCCTGTCTGCGCCGGTCATGCCATTTTCTTGATGGCCTCCACCACCTCCGGATTTGCGAGGGTCATGGTATCCCCAACATCGGTGCCGTTGGAGATGGCCGCGAGAATGCGTCGCATGATCTTGCCGGACCGGGTCTTGGGCATGTCGGGAACGATCCAGACCTTCCTCGCCTTGGCAATGGGGCCGATCTCATTGATCAAGGCCTTCTGGACCTTCTTGGCAATCTCGTCACTGGCTTCATAACCCGGCTTCAGGGACACGTACATATCCGGTTCCACGCCCTTGATCTCGTGTTTGACCGGGACGACGGCGGCCTCGGCGATCTCTTCCACCACCAGAGCGGCGGATTCGAGTTCCTTGGTGCCCAGACGGTGGCCGGAAACGTTGATAACATCGTCGATGCGGCCCAGGATCCGGACGTATCCGTCGTCGGCCATGATGGCGGCGTCACCGGTCAGGTACGGCCAATCCCGCCAGTCTTTGCTGTTGGGATTCTTGCAGTACCGTTCAAAATACTGACGGACGAAACGATCGCGGTCGCCCCAGATGGTCTGGAACATGCCCGGCCAGGGATTCTGGATGCAGATGTTCCCGGCCTTGCCCTCGCCGCTGGGGACTTCCTTGCCCTCGTCGTCCAGGATGATGGGATGGATGCCGGGCATTCCAGGTCCGGCGCTGCCGGGTTTCATGGCTTTGATGCCGGGCAGCGTGCTGCAGAGGAAGCCGCCGGTTTCCGTCTGCCACCACGTGTCGACGATGGCGGCCTTGCCTTTGCCGACGACGTGGTAGTACCACTTCCACACCTCGGGCTCGATGGGCTCACCCACGGTGGTCATGTGCTTGAAATCGTAATTGTACTTCGCCGGTTCGTCCGGACCGATCTTCCGGAGCGCACGAATGGCCGTGGGGGCGGTGTGAAAGATATTGACCCCCAGGTCCTGGGCGATCCGCCAGCACCGTCCGGCGTCGGGGTAATTGGGAATGCCTTCGTAAATGACCGTCGAGGCTGCCAGCGCCAACGGCCCGTAG
Source organism: Desulfococcus sp. (assembly GCF_050178255.1). Taxonomy (NCBI): domain Bacteria; kingdom Pseudomonadati; phylum Thermodesulfobacteriota; class Desulfobacteria; order Desulfobacterales; family Desulfococcaceae; genus Desulfococcus; species Desulfococcus sp. Next base: position 29,209 of record NZ_JBFXGG010000003.1, read on the forward strand.
ACGATGTAGGAATGACCCGTGATCCAGCCGATGTCGGCCATGCACCAGTAGACGTCTTCCGGATGGATATCCTGGACATACTTGGATGTGGCGGTGACATAGGCCAGGTAGCCGCCGGTGCCGTGCTGGCAGCCCTTGGGCTTGCCGGTGGTGCCGCTGGTGTACATCAGGAAGAGGGGCGCCTCCGCCGGCATCTTGACGGGCTCGACCCGCTTCCCGTAGTATTTCTTCAAAACGTCGTTGACAAAGAAATCACGGCCTTCGACCATGGGCGTTTCGGCGGAGTATTTGCCGTTGTAGCGTTGCCACACGAGAACCTTTTTGACCTTCTGGCCTTGCTTGGTCGCCTCCTCGACGGCTTCGTCGGCCTTGATTTTGTGGTCGAGAAGCTTGCCGCCCCGGTAGTAGGCGTCCATGGTGATCAGGACTTCGCTTCCGGAGTCGACGATTCTGTCGGCGCAGGATTTGCCTGAGAATCCGCCGAAGACCTGGGAGTGGATGACGCCCAGCCGGCAAAGGGCCAGCATCGTGATGGGGAGTTCCGCGGACATGGGCATGTGAAGCGTGACCCGATCCCCGGCCTTCAGACCGCAGAAATCCTGAAGCAGGGCGGCAAATTCGTTGACCCGAACCCAGAGCTCCTGGTAGGTCACATGATCTACCCTCTCCTCCTCGAGTTCCGGAACGAAATGGATGGCGGTCTTGTTGCGATTCTTGGCCAGGTGGCGGTCGACGCAGTTATAGCTCGCGTTGATGAGCCCGCCCTTGAACCATTTGTAGCAGGGGGCGTCGCTGGTGTCGAGGATCTCGTCCCAGTACTTGTACCAGTCGAGAAGGTCCGCGTACTCCTTGAAGCAGTCGGGCACGTTTTCCAGGGAGAACCGATCGTATATGGTCTCATCCGTCATGTTCGCCTGGGCCACGAACTTTAATGTCGGCGGGTAGTAGTCTTCCTCTTTCCAATGGGATGCGATTTGGGCTTCAGAGACTTCAGTCATTTCAGGTTTTTCGGCCATGGTGTTTTTCTCCTTCGTCGTTTTGGTTAAATGGGTTGCGAACAACCGATTCATCAGTTCCGATAAATAGGGTGATCATTTTTTTGGTTTTTGGGTCTTTTTTTGCCGTGATCATCGAGCCGACCGTCTTATGGGATGCATCACCTCCCGCGCCGCTTCCTTCGTAAGGGGGTCGGGGCCTGAAGAACGTCCTTTTCAGACGTCCCTCAAGCGTTCTTCTATGCCTCCGAGGTCGCCGTTCCGCGGAATTTCGACCATTGCGGCCGTTTGGTGACCCGAGCCAGAATCACCGCCAGGACCAGCAGCGCTCCGGAGATATAGAAGGCGTATGCCAGGCTGCCGGTGAGGTCTTCAATGGTGCCGCCGATTCGGGCCATGAAGAAGCCGAGACCCCATCCGATAAAGACCAGGCCGTAGTTGAAACCCAGGTTTTTGGGGCCGTAGAAATCGGCCGTGAAGGACGGCATCAGGGAGAGACCGCCGCCGTACTGCCAGTAACCGACGCCCACCACGAGAAAGAGGAGGAAGACGTTGTTGGATGCGATGACGAAAGGAAGCATGAACATGCAGAGGGCCGAGACGCCGCAGTTGATCGTGTAGGCGTTGACGCGGCCGATCTTGTCGGAATACCATCCCGTGCCCACACGTCCGGAGGCGTTGACCAACCCCCCGAAAGAGACCAGGATCCAGGCATTGGCCATGAAGAAGGGCATCTCCTTTGCGGCCTTCAGCATCAGGCCGTTGGCGTTGGCGATGATCAGCAGACCGGATTGGGTGGTGAGGATGAACATGATGACCAGGGCGTAAAATTGCCACGTCTTGAACATTTCGGAGGCTTCCCAATCGTGAGACGTCGATTTGGCGACTTCGCCCACCCTCAGCGCTCTGGTTTTGGGGCCGGCCGGCGGAACATATCCGGGAGGCGGGGTTTTCAGCAGCTGGCCGGCGATGATGACGACCACCGCGAAAAAGACTCCCAGCCCGACGAAGCTTCCGGTGATACCGTAATTATCGATGAGCCACTGGCCCAGGGCGCCGATGTAGAGCGCCGCACCGCCGTATCCGCCGACCACCAGGCCCGAGATCAGCCCGCGCCTGTGAGGACCGAACCATTTCAGGGCCGCCGGTGTCGGAGCGGCGTAGCCGATGCCCATGCCGATGCCGCCCAGGATGCCGAACCCGATGATCAAACCGGCGTAGCTTTTCATGAGGCCGGCGACGATGCATCCAGTGGCCAGGCAGAGCCCGCCCAGGACCGCACCGAATTTGGGGCTGATTCTATCCTGGATTCTGCCGCCGGGGATCATCAGAAGTGCGAAGATGATGACGCAGAGGGAAAAGGGCGTTGCGGCCTGGGCGTTGTTCAGATAAATCCACCCTTCGTTGACACCGCTCATGATTTGGCCGGCCCGGTCGGTGTTGACCAGGGCGGTCTTCCAGATACTCCACGCATAGAGGATGCCGAGACAGAGGTTGATCGCCGTTCCAGCGAAGGTCGTGATCCACGCTTGTGCGGGTTCTTTGGTAAGTTGTTCAGCCATACTTGTTGCCTCCTTTGTTTGGATACCCGTGATTTATGTTAAAGAATCATGACGCCTGCATTGAAATTGATGTTGCCTTCCGTTTCATTCCTCTTCGATTAACGACGTGCTTCTCCCCCCTTTCATAAGGTTTTCTTCAACAGCTTTGTTTTTATCCCCCGACGGAATATGTCGAATGCCGTATCCAGGGTCTTTTCCAGAAAATCCTTGTCGCCTTCGATCATCTTTTTGCTTTCTTCCCAGAGGACGATGCCGGAAAACATCGACCAGATGATGTCCGCGAGGACCATCGCAGGCTTGTCGATGACGGCGCCGTTGTGGATCTCCTCGTCGAACAGTCTGGCGATGATGGTCAGCGAGTTCCTGGATAGTTTCTTGATGTCGGCGATGAGGTCGGAGGATAAATTTTTCAGGGTTTCACTAGACTGGAGGTGGAACATATTGATCAGCATCAGGGGGTCGAATTTGTAGACATCGTGCATGGCTTCTCTGAGGGCTTCAATCTTCTGGTCGACCGTCAACCGTTTCCGGTTGTCGGCCACGTGCCCCAACCGGATGTTGAGATACTGGAGAATACGGATCGAGAGCGAAGAAAAGAGCTCGTCCTTGTTTTTGAAGTAAAGATACAGGGTCCCGGGGCTCAACTCCGCTTCCTTGGCAATGTCCTCCATGGTCGCCTTGTTGAAACCTTTCGTGGAAAAGACACGTTTTGCCGCAATCATGATTTGCTGGCGCCTGCGTTCTTTTTCCCGTTTTTTTCGTTCCTGTATTCCCATAATTTACTGAACCGAATTTATTTGTTTGAGTGGACTATGAATTATATGAAAAAATTAGTCAAGAAAAAAATATTTATTAATTAAAAAATTATGAAAAAAATAAGAATACAGCAAACACTAATCCTATGTAACTTTTTATGAACAAATGTGATTTAAATGAATTACAGGGGGTTGTCGAGTTTTTCAGAAGGGGTGAGGTGCTGAGGAAAAAGGGGCGCTGCGGGCCAGGGGAGGCCCTGGGACCAGCGCCCGAGGTCGTTATGGGATTGTAAAGCCCTCAAGACAACGCACGGTGTTCAAGGGGCGTTGCCGACAGGGGAAAGACGATCCCTGTCGGCAATACGTTCCGGTCACGACGCCGAAAGTCGAACCGTCAGAAGTCCTTCGAGAGAAGTCGATCCAGTTCCGGACGGTCGATGATCTTTCCAAGGGTGTGATGGAGGTGTCTCAGCTCGGCGATATTCCGGAATCGAAGCGTCAGGGAAAACGTTTCTCCCTCCAGGTTCGGGGGCAGAACGAGTTTCATTGGATTCTTGAGCCCCAAAGCCCTGATGAGAGCGGCTGCCTGTTCCTCCGATTTTTGAATGGCGGGATAGCGTCGGCGTTTCAGCAGCTCGCGAAGTCGTCCGACCTTTACGTTCGGTTCCGTATCGTCGTCGGCCAGGAGGGACGTTATGGTCGGGGTTCGGAGAAGTTCGGGGATGCTCAAGCCCTCTCTCCGACTGATCTCTTCAATCATGGTGAGGATCTCCCGCTGCTTGCCGAGGCTCATCCTGAATGTGAGCAGCAGTTTCGCCAGCACCTCCCTTTCCGCTTCGTCGAAGCGCTGTAGCTCTGAAGCCATCGCCAGGGAGAGGGTTCCGTCAATGATGCCGGCCTGAATCCCGGGGGAAAGCCGACAGAGCCCCCGAAGTTTACGAATCATGGGGGGGCTTTCCGGAATGCCGCATTTCGCCGAGGCGGCAGCCAGGTCGGCCGTATCTTCATAATAGACCGACAACAGCGACAGCGCCCGGGATCTTTCGATCAGATTGAGGGGCCGCTGGAGAGCGTTTTCCGCAACGGCCATTTCGGCGCAATCCCGCGGTGTGGCCGTTGCGGGAAGGATTCCCGCCGAAACGGTCGTCTGATTCAACGATCGGCACGCGGCGATCCGCCTGAAGCCGTTGACGATCACTAAACGGTCCTCGGTCCGCATGAGGGTCGGGGGCACCAGCAACCCCACGGCCGAAATGGATCGGGCGAGATCTGCGGTATTTCGATCCGTCGAGATCTGAAAAGTGGTGTCATTCCCATCGACGGCCGAAATCGGAACGCATACCGAGCTACAGGTCATAGGATTTACCCGTGAGCGCGACGAAGGCCTCCATATATTTCTCCTGGGTGCCTCGTATGACGTCGTCGGGGAGCACGGGTCCGGGAGGCTGCCTGTTCCACGCGATCGATGTCAGGTAATCTCTCACGTATTGTTTGTCGTAGCTTTTCTGGGACCCACCGGGAACATAGGCGGCTTTGGGCCAGAAACGGGATGAATCGGGTGTCAGGATTTCATCGATCAGGATGATGTCCCCGTCAACGATGCCGAACTCGAATTTGGTGTCGGCGATGATAATGCCTTTTTCCTCTGCAAGGCTCAGCCCCTTCCGGTAAATGGAGAGACTCAGGGTTTTGAGGGTTTCCGCCGTCTCGCGTCCGATCCGCTTTACCGTCTCGTCGAAATCGATATTGACGTCATGCTCTCCGACATCCGCCTTGGTGGACGGCGTGAAGATCGGTTCGGGCAGTTTCTCGGACTCCTTGAGGCCGGGAGGAAGCCGGATGCCGCAGACGGTTCCGGATTCCTGATAACTTTTCCAGCCGGAACCGGAGAGATAACCGCGCACAACGCATTCGATGGGAATCGGCCGGGCCTTTTTCACAACCATGCTCCGATCCTTCAGAATGTCTTTGTAAGGGGCGCAGACGGCGGGAAACCGTTCAACATCTCCGGTGATCACGTGGTTGGCCACAATCGGTTCCATAACCTCGAACCAGAAAAGGGATATCTGGGTCAACAGCCTGCCCTTTGCCGGCACCGGATTCGGCAGGACGACATCATAGGCGGAGATTCGGTCGGTGGCCACCATCAGAAGTGTCTCTCCCAAATCGTAGATGTCCCTGACTTTTCCCCTGGCGAGGAGTTTCAATCCCGGAAAATGCGTTTCGATTACGGTATGTTTCATCAGCGATCCTTATTCAATTCATGAATGCCGTGGACGCCCTGTGTTCTTGAATCACGGGCGATGTCGGCCGGCGTCAAACCCCCGGCCTTTGAATACATCGATCTGTTAAATACTCACTCAACTTTCGACTTCAACGGGCCAATGCCGGGTGGATACGGCCCGCGCCCCACGCGGTTTTGTTTTAGAAGATTCCCGGCGACATTCGTCGTCGCCGCAATATTGACGGCGATGTTTTCGATGAGATTTTTAAAGGTCAGCGGCAGATCTTCGTATTCACTCTCGAGCGACCCGGCGTCGATATCGGTGGTTTTTACGTCGCCTGAAACGAACACCGAAACCTGGTGAGGTTCGTGCCCGATATCCAGGAAGGGAACGGTGCCGAGATAATCCCCTTCTCCCAGATTGGCGATAAGGAGGGTGCCGTGCTCGGTTTTCCGGGTCATAGCGGCATGCCCCCTCTCTATTCTGAGCAATCGTCCTTCCTTCAATGTCCGGGGCGGCATGAGTGCTTTATCCCGGATGACCTTCGGCAGGGTGTCGATCCGGTTATAATAATTCACGCAGGCGCCGGTCACCTGGCTCAGGCGTCGGTCGAGGCTGAGAATATACCCCCTGAACGCCGGACTCAGCATGGCGAATTCCTTGGACATGCGTTGAATATCCAGAATGCCGAGCTGGACGTCGGTGGTCGCCGTGACCGTCGCTTTTCGGGTGTTTTCCTGAAACAGAAAGGCGGTCACGCTGCCGATGAAAGCGCCTGGCCCCACCCGTGAGACGGTGAGCCTGCCTCGGGGTGTACTCCTGATAATATCGAGCGTTCCCTCCAAAACCACCCATATCCAGTTGCCGTGGTGTTTTTCCTGGGTAACCAGCTCCCCTGCCGCGTACAGCTCTTCGTCCACGACGTAAGTGTAGTCGATAAAATGCCTTCGGATGAACGGCGGCGCCGCGGGATCCGGGACGTTTTTTTCGAGGGGCGGCGGTCCGAGGGTTTTGATCCTGCCGTCGTCGAACAGGCGAAGCCCCTCCAGGATGATCTCCATCCGATTGGTGGTGATGATCCTTTTCGTGGAGACGGGTCGTTCCTGAAATTCAAAATCCCCTTCCAGCCAGCCAAACAGCGCGTATACGGCTTCCAATCCCCTGGCTCCAGGGGCGTGGGCGTCGATGATGTTGCCTTTTTTGAAATAGATGCATCCCGGCTCGTGAGCGTAGGGGCTGAAAATCCGCAGCAACCCGGATCCACCGCCGGAGCCGACCAACTGAAGGATATCTCCAAGGCTCAAAAAACCAAGGCTGCCTGCAAGTGCGACTTTTCCCATGAGATCCGCCTCACCACCCCATCTGTGTTTTCAAGGATCTGAGCGTCAATTTCAGGCATGCCTTCAATGTCGGTCCGACGCCTTCTCCTTTGACGGCGCTGGCCGGAAACGAAGGTGCCTTGAGCTGTCGGTTCATGTCCGTCTCCATCTGGCTCACGGACAGAAGCGGGATGCCGTGCTCGGCCAGGTCTCTTTTGTTGTATTGCAGCACCAGGGGGATGTTGAGGATGCTGGTGCCGTATTCCCGAAGATTCAAGTGAAGATCCTTCAACGATTCCATGTTCTTGATTCTTCTGACCTGGAGCGAATCCGCAACGAAGATGACGCCGTCGACATCCTTTAGAACTATTTTGCGGGTTGATGCATATTTCACCTGCCCTGGAACGGTATAGAGCTTTACCCGGATGTCGTATCCCCTGACCTTGCCGAGGCCCATGGGAAGAAAATCAAAGAACAGGGTCCGGTCCCCTTCGGTTCTGGCGGAAACCATCTCGCCCGTCACTTGCTTCCTGAAGGTCTTGAAGATGTATTCAAGATTGGTGGTCTTTCCGCCCCGGCCCGGTCCGTAATACACGATTTTGACCTCGATCTCCCGAGACTTCAGATTGATGTTTGCCATTGGTAACCCCAGATCGAAAAGAACGTCAGTGGGCGTTTTCACGTCAAGCCGCGCAGCTTCCGGTGCTCGTTTGAGAGGGGATCGCATGCCGCAATCGGGAAAAGACCGTCAAAACAGCGGCGCCATGAATTGATATTAACCGCCCTGTACCTGAATATCAATGTTAAAATGCCCGGCGCCGGCGTCGTCGGATGAAATCCACTGTTTTCCAACAACGGTCGCTTTGCTGCTGAACATCCCGTCGTCGAAAAAGCAGAGAACGGTGTTCAGGACGGTTCCAGGGGTCAGGCCGTCGGCAAGGGTCGTTTCCTGAACGGCAACCGAGATCCGGACGACGTCCGCCGATTGTGAGAGGATGTCGAATTCCCGCATTCCCTGACCGCGCTGGGCGTTGGGCGGTTTCAGACTGATGGAGTTGAAGCGCCTGACGATTTCGCCGTGCTTCGTTCCGGCGGCGGGCCCGGAGGCTTCGTCTTTCATTTCCGCCGGCGGCACCTCGACACACAAGCGTTTCTCCGCGACCAGTTCCTTGACGTAACGCTGCAGTGTGAGCCATTCGTCCCGATTCATCAGGCCGCTGTTATGCCAATGGCGAAGCAGGGCCGATGCTTCGGCGGTCCTTCCTTTCTCCAGATGGCAGCGGATCATGTGCTTCGACGCTTCGAGTCTCGTTTTCGGCGTTTTGATCAATTTGGCGAACTCCTCGACGGCATGGTCGTACTGCCCGAATTCGGCCAGTGCCGCCGCGCCTTCCAAGGCGGCCTCTTCCCGGTCCGCGGAGGCGCAGAAATGTCGTTTCATAACCTCGATGACAGCATCCGGAGGCGTATAGACGGCGGGTTCGTTTTCCATTCGTTGCATGCGGTTGTGCAATCGCTCCAGCCGGCCGGCGACGGCTTTCAGAATTTTTTTGTGATGGTGGATGCGGTGGGCATGCCGTCCGACGAGGTCGGCGGTCTGCTGATATCTTTCCCTGGACGCTTCGTACAATCCTTGTTCGTCGTAGAGCGCAGCCTCTTTCAACAAGGACCGGATCTGTTCCTCGATCGCCATTGCGAACTCCATTGTACCGATAAAGGGTCGTTCCCATGTTAACCGCACGCACGGCGGCTGTCCGGCCGCCGTGAAACGCATTTGCGATCGAACCGAACGGGCCGCTGATCCGCCGCCGCGCTCGCCGCCTTCCCGTCTGCGGCGTTTCCGGTCGTCATGACGAAAGTCGAAAACTGAATCATAAATCTGTTGACAATAGTGAAACAGTGCGATTAGATTGCTTTTTTAAATTTGACGATTTCATAAAAACTCAGAATTCAAGATCTTAACCCCATTATATTGCTGTTGCATGCGAATACAGACAGTATATGTTGTGCCGGAATGTTGCGGAACGTGTTACGGGTGCATCGAATTTAAAACCGGACGATATCCAGTACCTTGATTATAATAAAAACTATACCAATTAACAAGGAGAAAATTATGGACAAGAAGGTCACGGTTGTTGGCGCTGGAAATGTTGGGGCTACAGCTGCCCAGAGATTGGTCGAAAAAGCCTTGTGTGACGTGGTGCTAGTGGATATTGTCGAAGGCGTTCCCCAGGGCAAGGCCCTCGACCTCACCCAGGCCGCCGCGATCGAAAAACACGATGCGAAGATCATCGGCACCAACAGCTACGAGGAGACGGCCGATTCCGACGTGGTCATCATTACCGCCGGAATCCCCAGAAAGCCCGGAATGAGCCGCGACGACCTGATCAGCACCAATGCCGGCATCATGAAGAACGTCACGACGCAGGTGGCCAAATACTCTCCGAATGCCGTCCTTATCATCGTCAGCAATCCCCTTGACGCCATGTGCCATGTCGCTTTTGAAACCAGCGGTTTCCCGAAGAACCGCGTGATCGGAATGGCCGGCGTTCTCGATTCGGCCCGTTTCAGAGCGTTCATCGCCATGGAACTGAATGTGTCGATCGAAAATACCCATGCCTTCGTCCTGGGCGGTCACGGGGATACGATGGTTCCCCTGCCCCGGTATTCAACGGTTTCGGGCATTCCCATCACCGAACTGATATCTCCGGAAAGAATCGATGCGCTGGTGGACAGAACGGCCAACGGCGGCGCGGAGATTGTCGCCTTCCTTAAAACCGGCAGCGCATTTTATGCCCCCGCCTCCTCGGCGGTGGAGATGACGAAGGCCATTCTCTACGATAAAAAACAGATTCTCCCGTGTGCTGCTTATCTGCAGGGAGAATACGGCATCAACGATCTTTTCATCGGCGTCCCGGTGAAGCTCGGCAAGGGCGGCGTCGAGGAGATTATCGAGATCAAATTGACGGACGACGAAATGGCCAGGCTGAAAAAATCCGCGGCTGCCGTCGAAGAACTCAAGGCGGTTCTGGCAAAGCTCAAATAAGCGGTCAGGGGGAATGCCGAAGCGCCCTTTTCAGGGCTTCGGCCACCGTTTGACTGATTCCGGGCACGGCCCTGAGCTCTTCCAGGGTCGCTGCCCGGATGTTTTTGACGGTCCCGAAATGATCGAGAAGCGCTCGTTTTCTCCGGGACCCGATTCCCGGAACGGCATCCAGCGCCGAAGCAAGGGCCTTTTTCCCCCGGCGTTTACGGTGAAAGGCGATGGCGTGGCGATGGGCCTCGTCCCGAATGCGCGCCAGCAGGTTGTAGACCGCTTCTTCCCGGTCCAGATTGACCGGATTGACGCGGCCGGGAAGGTAGATCTTGTCGCGTGTTTCCCCTGCCGCTTCATCTTTTTTGGCGATCCCGATCAGTTGAAAGGCCCCTTCGAGTCCCAACTCCCGCATCACCGCAGCGGCGATATTCAGCTGCCCCTTGCCGCCGTCCACCATAAGCAGATCCGGGAACGGCAATGACTTTTCCCCCTTGCCGTAGCGCCTTTTGAGCACTTCCGCCATGGCGGCGTAATCGTCGGGCCTGTCCACCGTCCGAATGACATACTTCCGATAATCTTTTCGACTGGGGCCGCCATCCTGGAAGACGACCATACCCGATACCGGCGATGTGCCCAGGATGTTTGAATTGTCAAAACATTCGATTCGGTGGGGCGGCCTATCCATTTTCAGTCGGCGCTGGAGCCGCTGGAGCAACAGCGCGTTCTCCGCTTCGCCCGAGGTCCGACGCCGCAGCTCATCGGCCGCGTTGTCGTTGGCCATCCGGATGAGCCGAACCTTTTCGCCCCGCTGCGGGTATAGGATGCTCACCTTCTCGCCCTTCAGATTTCCCAGCATCGCTTCCACCAGCGGCACACCTTCGATGGGCACCGGCGTGAGAATCTCTTTCGGGATGAAGCCCGCCCGTTCGTAATACTGTCGAATAAACGCCTCGACCATCTCGGGCTGGGCGGCAAACGTCTCTTCGAAACGGAAATGACGCGAGCCCGAGAGGTATCCGCCTCTTACGGAAAGCAGGGTGATGAGGAAGGACGATCCGGCGCCCGCGAGCCCAATGACGTCCCGATCCTTGAAATCCGTTGAGACGGATATCTGTTTTTCAACCACCTTCTGAAGGGCCAGCATCCTGTCCCTGAGCTCGGCGGCCAGTTCATAGGTTTCGGGATTTTCCGCGGCAACCGTCATCTCATGCCTGATCTTTTGAATGAGATCCGATGTCCGGCCCTTCAGAAACAACACCACTTCTCTTACGATCTCCTGATAAACGTCGGGATCGACCTTCCGGCAACACGGGCCGAGACACCCGCCCATCTGATAGTTGAGGCATGGCCGGGTGCGGTTTTTGAGCACGCTGTTGCGGCATTTCCTCAGCTTGAAATGCTTGTTGATGACCTTCAAGGTCTGGTACATGGCGCCCGGCGTCGTGTAAGGGCCGAAATAGAAGGCGCCGTCGTTTGCGATCTTCCGGACGACCTGCAGATTGGGATAGGGTTCACGGGGATCGAGCCTCAGGGAAGGATAGCGTTTGTCGTCCTTGAGAATCACGTTGTAGCGGGGATGGTACCGTTTGATGAGATTCGATTCCAGAATCAGTGCGTCGTTTTCGGTTTCCGTGATGATGGTGTCGAACGTCGCCGCCTTTTCCACCAGGAGGGCGGTCTTGAGATCCGACTGGACCGGTTTCCTGAAATAGGAGGAGAGTCGTTTCCTGAGATTTTTAGCCTTTCCGACATAGATGACGACCGCCTTATGGTCTTTGATGAGATAAACGCCGGGGAGGGAAGCCGTGGCGGCCAGTTTTTCGAGGATCGCGTCGTTCATTTAAAACAGGGTGAGCTCCTTGAGGGCCTTGATCTGATCACGGAGCTGGGCGGCCTGTTCGAAGGCCAGCTCGCGGGCGGCCGCTTTCATCTCTTTTTCCAGCCGGCGGATCTCCTTTTCGATGTCGGCGTCATTGCCGAAGGCCGCTATGGGCTCCGCGATTTTGTCGACAAAGGACTCCTCGGTTTCATGGACGACGTTGAAGGTCGGCGAGAGGCTTTTTCGAATGGTGGTCGGTACGATGTGGTGTTGCTGGTTGTAGGCGGACTGGATTTTGCGTCGTCTTTCGGTTTCGTCGATGGCCGATTTCATGGCGGCGGTGATCTTTTCGGCATACATGATCACCTCGCCGCCGACGTTTCGGGCCGCCCGCCCGCATGTCTGTATGAGAGAACGGGCCGATCGCAGAAACCCCTCTTTGTCGGCGTCGAGGACGGCCACGAGGGAGACCTCCGGAATGTCGAGGCCTTCTCGAAGGAGGTTGATGCCAACGAGGACGTCGAATTCGCCTTTCCTGAGATCCTGGATAATCTCCATACGCTCGAGAGTGTGAATGTCCGAGTGGAGGTATTTTACCCGGATGCCCAGATCGCTGTAGTAGTCGGTCAAATCCTCGGCCATCCGTTTGGTCAGCGTGGTGACGAGAACGCGCTCGTTCTTCCGGATCCGCTTTTGGATCTCATCCAGAAGATCGTCCACCTGGTGTTCCGCGCTTCTGACGTGAATACGGGGATCCATGAGGCCTGTGGGGCGTACGATCAGCTCCACGAGCGCGTCTTTTGCCTTCTCGAGCTCATAGTCCGCGGGCGTTGCCGACACGTAGACCACCTGGGGAACTCTTTTCCGGAATTCCTCGAATTTCAGGGGGCGGTTGTCCATGGCCGACGGCAGGCGAAAGCCGTATGCCACGAGGGTCGATTTCCGGGCGTGGTCGCCGTTGTACATGCCCCGGATCTGAGGCACCCCGATATGACTTTCATCGATGAAGACCAGAAAGTCCTTCGGAAAATAGTCCAGAAGGGTGGGCGGCGGCTCCCCCGGGTTCCGCCCGGTGAGATGCCGGGAATAATTTTCAATGCCGTTGCAGTATCCCAGCTCCAGCATCATCTCCAGATCGAAATGGGTTCGTTCTTCAATGCGTTGGGCTTCGATGAGTTTGTTCTCCCCTCTGAAATCGGCGATTCGGGTTTTCAACTCCGCCGTGATGGTTTCCACGGCGCTCTGGAGCGTCGTTTTGGAAGTGACGTAGTGGCTGGCGGGGAAAATCGCTGTTTCGCCAAGTGACCTGACGCTTTTCCCGGTGAGGGGATCGATCTCCAGAATCTGCTCGATTTCATCTCCGAAAAATTCGAGGCGCAGGGCGACATCCTCTTCGTAGGCCGGAAAGATCTCAACCCGGTCTCCCCTGACCCTGAAGACGCCCCGGTGAAAATCGAGGTCATTGCGTTCATATTGAATCTCCACCAGATCGGCAAGCAGTCGGTCGCGGTCCATCTCCATGCCGGTGCGGAGAGAGAGCCGCATGTCGAGGTAGTCCTCGGGGGCGCCGAGACCGTAGATGCAGGAGACGCTCGACACCACGATCACATCCCTGCGGGACAAAACGGACCTGGTGGCGGAATGGCGCAGCTTATCGATCATTTCGTTGACGGAGGCGTCCTTCTGGATGTAGGTGTCGCTGGTGGGGATATAGGCCTCGGGTTGATAATAATCATAATAGCTGACGAAATATTCGACGGCGTTCTGCGGAAACAGGGATCTGAATTCGGCGTAGAGCTGCGCGGCAAGGGTCTTGTTGGGCGCTATGACGAGGGCCGGCCGATCCAGCCGTGCGATGACGTGGGCCATGGTGAAGGTTTTACCCGAGCCCGTGACGCCCAGCATGACATTATGGGGCGTTCCCCGCGCAATGTTGGCACAGAGGGCCCGGATGGCCGCAGGCTGGTCGCCCGTGGGCACCAGATCCGATATCAGGGTGAAGAGGGTCATGACGACATCGCCGATTGCAGCAGGACGACGCTCGTTGCGGCAATCCCCTCCCCCCTGCCGACGGCGCCCAGACCTTCCGTGGTGGTGGCTTTGACGTTGACCCGATCTTCGGGGACCCCCAGCGCGCTTGCGATGTTCCGGATCATCTGCAGGCAAAAAGGGGCCATCCTGGGTGCCTCGGCAAAAATTGTCGCGTCGAGGTTGACCAGCTCGAGGCCTTTGCTGCGCACCATATCATGGGTTGCGATAAGCAGGCGTATGCTGTCAATATTCTTGTAGGACGGGTCCGTGTCGGGAAAATGGCGGCCGATATCTCCCAGACCGGCGGCGCCGAGAAGGGCGTCGCAGATCGCATGAAGAAGGACGTCTGCGTCCGAGTGGCCGAGCAGTCCCCTCTCGAATGGGATGGTAACGCCGCCGATAACGAGTTTTCGATCGCGTACCAGTTGATGGACATCGTGTCCCATACCGATTCGCATGGGTCTCCTCGCAGATATCAATACACGTTAATGAAGCCTCGGCCCGGCATCCGCAGTGGGGACCGGTGAGCGGTCGCAGACTGAAGCGGCCGAGCAGTCCGCCTGCCGCGGACGCACCCCTTCACCCTGCCATCCGGGTGAAAGGCATGGGCCGGTACACCTGTCGGCACCCGTCCCTGAACACCGAGTTAAGTAATCAAATAATAACACACGAATCCATATCGGTAAACAGATCCGCGATCACCGTCATGAACGTTGAGATATCATTTCAATTGAGATATCATATTGTGAACCGGAAAAAACTCTGATAGAAATGGAGGCAACGGTCCGGCGGCTTTCCAGGATACCGGCCGCCCATAACAGCCATGCCGGCGAACCGCATTGCCGGTCGCCTCGGGGGAGAAATGAAATCTTTCAAAATCAGCGAGTTGGACATAGGTATGCCCGCTGTTTTAGCGGGTGCGGGTGTTTTGACATTGATCATCTGCCTGATCGTGTTGATACCGGGCAAGGAGACCGACACGGATACCCAGGCGACGGAGGCGGCTGTCGCCGGGCTGGAGAACCGTGTCGTGGAGATGGAAAACCGGCTCAACAACGCGCTTGCCGCTCTGGAAGCGAAAACGGCTGAAACGCCGTCGGAAGAGGCCTCCTCCGACGCGGTCTCCGAGAGAACGATGGTAATTCAGTCCTTGACCGAGCAGGTGGCGAGCCTCCAGAAGAAGATCGAGCATATCGACAGCCGTCAGGGGAATCTCGAACAGCGCGTTGTCTCCCTCAGCTCGACTGCACAGACAGGAAAATCGAACACCCAGCGGCCGTCGACAAAAACGGTTTCAAAAAAGGAGACCGCTTCAGCACCAGCGGCGAGATCGACCCCGAAAAAAGCGCCTGAGAGGAAAGTCGCGGCCAAAACCCCTGCAAAGAAGACAGATGTCTCGGCAAAGCCTCCCGTCGCCTCGTCGGCCGGATATCATGTTGTTGCGGCGGGGGAAACCCGGTACGGCATTGCACGACGGTACGGCCTCAATGTGGCGGAACTCGATCGCCTCAACGGATTTACGTCGGAAACCATCATTCAGCCGGGTCAGAAGATACGGGTCCGGAAATGATGCATCCGTAACCGTTGTTTTTTCAATTCTCAACTCAACTTTCGACTTTCATAGGCCGGTGCCGCTTTCCGGTTACCATCATGAACGTCGAAAGTTGAATTCTCAAGACGTGATGCCGGCAGGCGGTCTGTTTGGAAGGTAGCCGTAACGCATGACAGGGATGTCGGGACGATGGGTCGACCGTCAAAAATGAGCGTCCTCAGTCCGGCGCCTCCTCCCAAAACGCCATATCGTCGCTCTCCGTGCCGCCCGGAATGATGTAAGGCTCCAGATCGTCGACATTCACGCAGGCTTCCGAAATGGCTTTGTTTCTCAGGGAAATGCCTGCGGAATGAACGGTTTCCGGGCTGCCGGAAATGAGGGGATGCCACCACGGCAAAGGGAGGCCTTCCAGAAGACGGCGATAGGCGCAGGTCGAAGGCAGCCAATGGCATTGGGCAACGATGTCCGGGGTGAGCGACATGCAGTCCGGAGCGCGCTGCTCGCGGTCTGCGTAAGCTTTGCATCGGCATTCATGGATATCAAGGAGCCGGCAGGCGACGCTTGTATAGAAAACCGCTCCCGTCTCCTCGTCCTCGAGCTTGTGGAGGCAGCATCTGCCGCATCCGTCGCACAGGGACTCCCATTCGGCCGGGGTTAATGCATGCAGTGACTTGTACTCCCAGAATTTTTTGGCGGACATGCGCTTTCACGGCTCCTGATCATAGAAGGCTGAAGACTGAAGGCTGAAGACTGAAGGGGTGCGCCTGCGACGAATGGAGCGTTTACATTCCTTCAGCCTTTATAGGCTATAGGCTGAAGACTGAAGACTGAAGGGGTGCGCCTGTGACGAATGGAGCGTTTACATTCCTTCAGCCTTTAGCCTTCAGTCTTCAGTCTCAATTTTCAGCCTCTACCCGGTCATCCTGACGAAAACCGAAAGTTGAAATTGATATATATTACCACCGGTGCTACTTAAAGGGAAGTGTCGGTGTGCTTTTTTTGCCGCAAACGAGGAGGTCGTCCGATGATGTCCGACTATTGTCTGGTGACGGTGGCCTGCGCCACCCGGACCGATGCCGAGGGACTTGCAGCCGGGATTCTGGAGAAACGTCTGGCCGCATGCGTTCAGTTGTCGGAAATTACGAGTTTCTATGAATGGAAGGGGGTGCTGCACAAGGATCCCGAGGTGCTCATGCTGATCAAAACCCGCCGGGATCTTTATCCGATGCTGGAGTCGCATATCAGCCGGCATCATTCCTACGAAGTTCCCGAAATCGTTCAGATTCCCATCGAAAACGGTCTGGCCGCCTATCTGGGATGGATCGACGAGGTCACCCGATAATCCTTGCAATGTCCGCGTCCGCGTCCAACATTCGGATGATGTCCCCGGGTAACCGGCGGGAGCCCAGGGTGACGGGGCGATCGGTGCCGGGCGGCACCAGGGTGATCGTCAAGGCGTGAAGCGCCAGGCGGTTGAAGGCCATACTCTTGAGATGCCGGATGGATTGGGGGGTGCCGTAACGGGCGTCGCCGACGACGGCATGGCCCGCCATCCTGGCGTGCCGTCGAATCTGGTGCTTGCGCCCGGTAACGGGCTCACACTCGATCAGGGTGTAACGGGAGGTGTGGCGGAGAATCCCGTACCGGGTTCTGCAGGGGACTTTCTCCCCCTTTCCCGAAGGATGCTTTCGGCCTCCGGCGGCCTTCGAAAGCGGCCAGGTCCAATCCCCCCACTGAACATCCGGCGGCAACGCCAATCTTCCGTGGACCAGGGCGGTGTAACGCTTGGCGACGCGTTTTTCCATGAACTGCCGTGAGATCCACTGCAGGGCCGTTGCCGAGCAGGCCAGAAGGACAACACCGCTCGTCTCCTTGTCGAGGCGGTGAGGCGGATGAAAACCGAATCCGGGATCATACCCGAGGGAGCGGGCCAGGCTGCCCCGATGCGCCACATATCGGGCCGTTATGGAACAAAGATCCCGTCCGGGGTCGTTATGAACGCTGACGCCAGGCGGCTTGGAAACCGCGACCCATCCCCTGCCCCAACCCAGCAGGTCATCGGGGTGAAGCGCCGGAGTCGGCGGCGCCGTGGTCATGAAGCCGACACGCCCCTGCGCTCGGAAGATTCAGCCGCCGGCGGATTGCCGCGTTTCGGTTTATCCAAGGTAGGCCTTCTGTACTTCGGGGTTTTCAGCCATGGCTTCGGCCCGCCCCGCCATGACGATCTCTCCGGTGTCCAGAACATAGGCGCGATGAGCGAATTTCAAGGCCAGTCGGGCGTTCTGCTCGATAAGCAGGATGGTCATGCCCTGCTCGTTCAGCTTCCTGAGGGTTCGAAACATGTCGTACATCAGAAGCGGAGCCAGTCCCATGGAAGGCTCGTCCAGCAGGATAAAATTGCACCCGGTCATGAGCGCCCGTCCGACGGCGAGCATCTGCTGTTCGCCCCCGCTCAGGGATTCACTCCTCTGGGTCCGGCGTTCCGTGAGGCGGGGAAAGAGATCGTAGACCCGTTGATAGTCCTTTTGAACGGCCGCCGCGTCCTTACGGGAAAAGGTCGCCAGTTTCAGGTTCTCCTCGACGGTCAGGTTTCCGAAGATATGGCGGCCTTCAGGTGCCAGCGCGATATGGCAGTCTCGAACCACGGCGTGGGCCTCCACGCCCAGGAGACTTCGTCCTCTGAAGCGAATGTCGCCGCCGTGAATTTTCGGGCCTTCCGGCGGCGGCACCCGGGTGATCGCGTGAAGGGTCGTGGTTTTGCCGGCGCCGTTGGCACCGATCAGAGTGACGATCTCGCCTTCGTTGACATGGAACGAGATGCCGTGGAGAGCCTCGATGTTTCCATACTTGACGACCAGGTCGTTGATTTCGAGCAGCATCAGATCGTATCATCCCCCAGATAGGCTTTGATGACGTCGGGGTTGTTCTGGATCTCGTCGGGCGTCCCCTCCGCGATGGTGACGCCGAAATCGATGACCTTGATCCAGGAGCAGAGCTTCATGACCACGGCCATTTGATGTTCGATCATCCAGATGGCGACGTCGAAGGTGTCGTGGATCCACTGAATCAGTTGGATCAACCCCTGTATGTCGGCGGAATTGAGTCCCGCGGCGGGCTCGTCCAAAAGCAGGAGAGACGGCTTGACGGAGAGGGCTCGGGCGATTTCCACTTTTCGTTGGATGCCGTAGGGCAGATTTCTGGGAAGCTCGGTCGCGTAACGCCTGAGATCCAGGGCCTCCAGAATCTCCATGGCCGTCCGGTGGATGCGTTGTTCGCCCCTCCCATAGGCGACGGTCCGCATCAGGGCGTCCCACAGTGCGTATCCCATGCTGTAATGCTGGGATATCCGAATGTTGTCCAGAACCGTCATGTCGTTCCAGAGGCGGATGTTCTGAAAGGTTCTCGCGATGCCCATGCCGGTGATCTGATGCGGACGGAGGCCGACGATGCTGCGCCCCTTGAAACGGATGTCGCCCCCGGAAGGCCTGTAGAACCCGCTGGTGAGGTTGAACACGGTGGTTTTTCCCGCCCCGTTGGGCCCGATGAGGCCTGTCAGTTCACCACCCTCGAAGCGGATGGAGAAATCGGACAGCGCACAAAGACCACCAAAATTCTGGGTGAGACCGTTGATCTCGAGTAAATTCATGCGAACGCTTTCTACTTGAACCGGTACCATTTTCTGAGACGGGGAAAAATATCGGACAATTCCTTGTTGCCCATGATTCCTTCCGGTCGAAATTGCATCAGAAGGACGAGAATCAGGGGAATGATCACCCATTTCCAGACCTGACTGATTTCATAGGCGTCGGGAATCACATTCAACCAGTGGAGTGCGGTGTCGATCCAGGGGATGACGAAGCGGAGTCCTTCCAACAGCAGGGTGAACAGGATGGCCGAAATGACGGAACCGCTCAAGGATCCCATACCCCCCAGATAGACCATGACCAGGCATTCGGTCGATTTTAAAATCCCGAATGATCCGGGGTTGATGTATCCCAGAATGTGGGCGAAGAGTCCACCCGCCAGTCCGGCCAGTCCGGATGAAATCATAAAGGCGGTCAACTTCATCCGATTGGTGTTCACCCCCATGATTTCCGCCGCGATCTCGTCCTGGTGGATGGCGATGATTCCCTTTCCGTAGGTCGAAGAGACGTAGCGGCGTATGAGCCAGACGCTGAAGACCGTCCCCAGAATCACCCAGATCAGCATCCACGGCAGATCCGCGACGTCTTCCATGGCGAAGACGATCTTTTTCATTCCCATGAACCCGCGGGCCCCGCCGATGGCGCTCATGTTGATGATGGTGCTCGTCACGATAAAGTTGGCGGCGATGGTGATGATGGCCAGATAGTCGCCCCGGGTCTTGAAGGAAGGGATGGCCACCAGCATGCCGGCAAGGGCCGCGACCACGCCGCCGGCCGCCAATACCAGGGGAAAACAGTATATCGCCATTTCCGGGGGGAGAAGCGGTAGGCCGAAGAACTTGTCCTTTGTAAACAGCCACACATTGAGAATGGAGGCCACATAGGCGCCGATGGCCATGAAGGCGGCGTGACCGCAGGCGAACTCCCCCATATAACCGTTGACGATATTGAGACTGCTGGACAAAATGATGTTGATGCCGATGAACATGATGACGGACTGGATGTAGAGGTCGATCAACCCGGCCTGGGATGCGACGATCAGGGTGCCGGAAAGGAGCGTCAGCACGAGCGGTACGGATAGTCGTTGCATTGCCAACTCTATATTTTGGTGGTTTTCGCCACACCGAAAAGACCGGTGGGTTTGTAGACGAGTATGATGAGCAGAATGGAAAATGCGATAAGATCTCTGAATGTGGAGGGAAAGAATGCGACCACCAGGATTTCCACGAATCCCAGCAGAAATCCGCCGAGAAATGCGCCGCGGATGTCTCCAATGCCGCCGACCACCGCCGCGATGAAGGCCTTCCAGCCGATGAGCGCTCCCATGTATGGATCCAGGATCGGATAGGACATGGAATAGAGCACACCCGCGAGTCCGGCCATGGAGGAGCCCAGGATAAAGGTGAAAACAATGACGGCATCGATGGGAATCCCCATCAGGGGGACGGCGAATTTGTCGTACGAGATCGCCCGCATGGCCATACCGATGCGGGTTTGGGTGACGATGAACTGCAGGAAGATAAAGACCAGAACGGCGGAAAAGATGACGGCGATCTTCAGGTTGGTCAGGCTGACCGAACCGATGGTGTAAACCACCTTATCGATCATTTCCGGAAAGCTTTTCCGGCTCGCTCCCAGGAGCGCCAGATTGCCGTTTTCCAGGATCAGGCCGCACATCAACGCCGTGATGACCACATAGAGCCGATTGACGCCCTTTCGACGGAGAGGACGGTACGCGATCCGTTCCAGCGCGACCCCGACGCAGGCCGTGAGGATCATGGTCAGCGGTATCGTGAGGCTGAGCGTGACCCAGCCCGGAACACCCTCAAGGGTGGCCAGGAAGAATGTGGCCACAAAAAAGGCGATGTAGGCGCCGACCATGAAGATGTCGCCATGGGCGAAATTGATCAATGTGAGGACGCCGTACACCAGCGTGTACCCCAGGGCGATCAGGGAGTAAAAACTTCCCCACTGCAGAGCGTTGAAAAGATTTTGAATGATGCTTTCGAACACGCGGGATCCTTACGATTGAGGCGCAGAAATGACCAATGAAACCCTGTGTGGGAATACAGGTGCCGATGAACGGGAATATTTGGGGCAAGGGAGAGATGGAGCGGATTTTCTTTCAGTATTCAGTCGTCGATTCGGACAGCGTCATTGATGTCGCACTGCATGTGCTCGAGGTTCCGATGAAACAGCCGTTGTCACGCCAATGTCCGGACCGGTCGTTATCCAACGCATTTCAGCATCCGCTTCGCTTCAGATCCGCACAGGAATCCCGTTCACTCAGAAAGATATAATCGTTGTCGCCGCAGCTCCCACCTCAGATTCTGACATCCGGCTTCAACTCTCCTTTTGGGCGGCCATAGCCGGCCGCCCGAAGCCCCAAACCGTATTAAACGGTATCAACAGCTTTTTTCACGGGCAGACGGACTCGGTAAAGACAAACTCGCCCGTATCGCTGATCTTGACGACGACGGCGCATTTGATGGGATCCCCCTGATCGTCGAACTTCATTTTTCCCGTGATGCCTTCAAATTCCGCGATGCCTGAAATGGCATCCCTCAACTTTTTCCGGTCGTCTTTCAGGTCCCCCGTGATGCTGCCCATGTCCTGAAGCCCCTTCAGGACGATACGGGCGGCGTCCCATGTCAGGGCGGCCACGTCGGCAGGCTGATAGCCGTATTTTTTCTGGTATCGGTCGATAAATTCCTTGGTCGCGCCGGTAGCGCCCGCCGCGGCGTAATGGGTCGAGAAATAATGCCCCTTGCAGTCATCGCCGCAGAGGGTCATCAACTCGGAATTGCCCCAGGCGTCCGCACCCATGAACGGTCCGGTCCAGCCCAGGTCGTGGGCCTGTTTGACGATGAGGGCGACTTCGTTGTAGTTGTTCGGGAGAAAAATGAAATCCGGTTTGGCGGCGATGATCTTGGTCAATTGAGCGCTGAAATCCTGATCCTTGTCCCCGTAACTTTCATAGGCCACCACGGATCCTGTGCCGTTCTTCTTTTCGAAGTCGGCCTTGAAAATTTCGGCGAGTCCTTTGCTGTAGTCGTTGGCCAGGGCAAAAAGGACGGCGGCCGTTTTAGCCTTGAACTGCTTCATGGCGAAGTCTGCGGCGACAGGACCCTGGAAGGGATCCAGAAATGCGGCTCTGAAGACCCACGGCCGATCCCTGGTGGTGTCCGGATTCGTGGACCACGGGGAGATCATCGGGGTGCGGTTGTCGTCACAGACCTGTCCCCCGGGGACCGCCTGTTTGCTGGAGTTGGGTCCTACGACCGCCAGCACCTGATCTCTTTCGATGAGCTTCAGGGCTGCGGAAACCGCCGATTCGGCCTTGGATTCATTGTCTTCATAAATGAACTCGAGCATGTATTTTTCGCCGCCGATGTCGAGGCCGCCGGCGCCGTTGACGTCTTCACGCAGCATTTCGGCGGCGAATTTCGATTCTTCGCCGACCTTGGGGATATCTCCGGTCAGAGGAATATTGAAGCCGATCTTCACGGTCTTCCCCCAGGCAAGGGGGGATAGCATCATTACGGCCATCACGAATGTAACGGTAACCAGAAATCCCTTTCGCATGTCGACCTCCTTGAGTTCATTGGTTAATAATTTGAATTCAGTGGAAAAATCAGAGATAAGCCTCGAAAACAGAGATGCTTCTGTAACACAGACGTTTCTTTTTTTCAATCCATAAAATCGCCGTTTGTCACCGGCCGTCTCTTGTGGTAGTTTTTTATGCAGGAGGCTTGACGTTCGCCGTTAATGATCCGGAAGCGGCGTCGTCAGGGGCCGACGGGATTCCGTCATGGCGAATCCATGACGGGTGATGCCTTGCTGACCAGCGGAAGTTCAAGCGGTTTTCGGGAGCGAAATGGAGAAGATGATCGATACACGGATTTGGATACTGGACAACGCGATTCTGAAATATCCCTGGGGCTCTCACACGGCCATTCCCGATCTGCTGGGCCGCCCGCCTTCCGGCGACCCCCAGGCGGAAATGTGGATGGGCGCACATCCGAAAGCGCCTTCCCGCATCGAAATGGACGGTGAGCAGATTCCGTTGAATCGGGCTATCGAGCGTTATCCCGAAGCGATCCTCGGTGAACGCACGGCCGCGGCGTTCAGCCGTCGGCTGCCCTTTTTGTTCAAGGTGCTTGCCGCCGCGGCGCCGTTGTCCATTCAGGCTCACCCCGATCGACGGCAGGCAGCAACGGGATTTCAGGCGGAGAATCGGGCCGGCATTCCTTTGGACGCCTCGAACCGGAACTACCGGGACGACAATCACAAACCCGAATGCATCTGTGCGCTCACGCCTTTCTGGGGGCTCTGCGGTTTCCGACCCGTCGCAGACATCACAGCCCTTCTCGAAGCAATCTGTCCCCGAACCCTCTCCCATGAAATCGGAAACCTTCGGGAAGGCCGTCCTGCCGAGGTCCTCAAGGCGCTTTACGCAAGCCTTCTGACGTTTCCGGCGTCCCGAAAGCGCGCCATTCTCGATGAGGCCCTCGAGAACTCACGGCGCCGCATGGACGAAAGCCCGGTTTTCCGATGGATCCCCGCGCTCAACAAGGCCTATCCTGATGATATTGCCGCTGTTTCGCCGGCGATTCTGAATCTTTTTTGTCTGACGCCGGGGCAGGCCCTTTACCTGCCGGCCGGAGAACTCCATGCCTATCTTGACGGCATGGGCATCGAGCTGATGGCCAATTCGGACAATGTGCTTCGGGGCGGTCTGACCGCCAAACACATCGACGTGGGGGAACTGATGAAAATCCTCGAGACGACGCCCCGAACCCTGGAGAAGCTCGTCCCCGAAAGGGTCAGCGAATATGAAGACGTTTATCGCACCCCCGCACAGGAATTTCAGCTGTCGGTCATTTCAATGAGGACGTCGTCGGAAGGCGTTCGCAAGGCCGTGGACGGGGTGGAAATTCTGTTGTGTACGGAAGGCAGCGTCCATATCGGGGCCGAAGGCGTCCGGAAAGAAACGGTCCTGACCAGAGGGGTTTCCGTGCTGATTCCGGCGGAAGTCGGCGCTTACGTGTTGCGCGGCCGGGGCAGGATCTACCGGGCTTCGGTTCCCCTATGAGGGTTCAGCCAAATGAAACCCTGCGGAATCCGATGCATCCGTCTGAAGCAGAGGATGTCCGCGCACTGTTGAATCGTCCGATCCGGGTGGGGGGATGTATTATCCCCAAACGTCTTTTTCTGGCACCCCTGTCCAAATTGGGGAATGTGGCGTTTCGGGAGCTTGTTTCCGAATTCGGCGGATTCGGTCTCCTCTTTTCGGAAATGACGGGGTCTCGTTCGGTGGCGTTCGGCGGCGGACCGGCCGCATCCGGCTTCATGTGGCGGGCGGCCGAACTGCCGCATCTGGTCTGTCAACTCTACGGTGACGAACCGGCGGTGATGGCCTTGGCGGCGGAACGGGTCGCGGCCGAGGGATTCATGGGTGTCGACATCAATTTCGGCTGCGCCGTCGCCGCCGTTTGCAAACACAATTGCGGTGCCGCGCTTCTGCGGGATCCGCTTCGGGCTGAAAAGATCGTATCGGCGGTGCGAAAGGCCGTATCGGTGCCCCTCTTCGTGAAATTCAGGACCGGGTGGGAGGACGACGTGAGGACCGCCGTGGATCTGGCCAGACGGTTTGCCGACGCAGGGGCGGATGCGCTGACGTACCATCCCCGTGTCGCTCCGGATCGACGGACCCGTCCGCCCAAATGGGCATACATTGGCATGGTCAAGTCATCGGTAGACATTCCCGTTATCGGGAACGGGAATGTCTTCGACATTGACGATTGCAGAAGAATGATTTCCGAAACCGGATGCGACGGCGTCGCCATCGGGCGGATTGCGGTGGCGCGTCCGTGGACGTTTGCCCAATGGACCGACGGGGTTCTGCCGGATGACGACGTTTACCGGCGGTGTGCCCTGGGATTGATCGATCTTTTGGGAAAGCATTTTGACGAATCGACGGCAATTCGCCGATACTATAAATTTTCCAATTATTTTGCCGCCAATTTCAAGTTCGGCCATACGTTTTACGCCATGGTGCACAAGGCGAAATCGATGGATGCCCTCCGGGAGGCCGTCGCGGGGTTTTTCGAAACCGCCCCCGAGATCGCTTCACGGCCCCGGATCACCATGCTCCGATAACAGACTGAAGACTGAAGGCAAATCGTTCTATGAACGGCTGTCGCGGCTCTGTTCCCGGACGTTGAATTCCAGCTTCCAGCGCCGGCTCGGTTCGAGTTTGGATACGCACCATATCTCGAGGGTTCCGATCTCGGTCACCCGGATCTCGAGGATCACGGGTATGGCCGTTCCGGTTTCGCCGTCCAGAGTGGTTTCCATGGTGGTGATCTCCTCGATGTCATCCTCCCATTCCTCGATCACCTGCCCCATCGTGTCGTCGATTCTGACGGAGGATCCAAGGAAGTCGAATTTTACCGGCTCTCCCACGACGAGAATGAATTCCTGATCCGGCAGAGATCCCTCCGTTCCCTCCTCCATGCCGAAGGGCGCTACGCAGAGCGCCTTGATGGGAACCGGCATCCCCGGGACCGCGGGAAGCGATGCGGCCACGCCGATATAATAGGCTTTGTTCAGGCCGCCGCGGATCCGAATCCCCTCCCCCTTTCGAACGAGACCGTAATAGGCGGCGCCCCGCGCTACGCTGAGATCGAAATCCGCGGTGGCAATTTCGCGGAGGGCACGGTCGGCATCGGTGTCGGTCCAGGAAGATAGAATTTGAACCAGGTGGTTGCGGAGAACTTCGGCCTTCATGACCCCGCCGTTGAACAGTATCGCCGTCGGCAGCCGGCGGCGGCCGTTGTCATCCGGCTGCTGGCGGCTGAGAAAGTGGGCCAGATGGCGGGTGATGGCGGGATCGGACTCATAGGCCAGCCCCACCTCCTGGATGCCTGATTTTTGTTTCACCTGAGGAACGGCGTCCAGACCGCATTCAGGGAAAAAGCCTTCCAGAAGAATCTTCTGGACCATATCACGCTCCAGGACGGCTTTTCGGGTTCCGCCGATCAACTTGCTGCCGCGCCCCAGGACCGTTACGGTATAGTCCCTGGCCTCGGGGTCCGAGAGGAGAACCTCCTTGGCCTTTCGGCAGGCATGCCAGAGGCTGCGCATCTGCCATGCATCCGGGCTTTTCTTGCCGGAGAGCTTCCGCGAGGCGGCGTAGGCAAGGGTCAGATCCATATTGTCCCCTCCCACGAGAAGATGATCGCCGACGGCGATGCGTTTGAGGGCCAGCTCTCCGTTTTCTTCATCCACCTCGATAAGGCTGAAATCGGAGGTGCCGCCGCCCACGTCAAACACCAGGACAAGGTCTCCCTTCTCGATATTTTCCCGCCACTGGTCGTTCGAAGCTTCGATCCATGCGTAAAAAGCCGCCTGGGGTTCCTCCAGCAGCGTGATCCGGGTCAGCCCCGCCATTTCGGCCGCCTTGACGGTGAGATCCCTGGCTACGGCGTCAAAGGACGCCGGAACGGTCAACAGCACCTCCTGGTGTTCGATGCGGAGAGATTCGTCTTCCCGGGCCATGGTGTAGTTCCAGGCATCCCGGATGTGTTTCAGAATTTCCGCCGCCGCCGCCACCGGAGATAGTTTGGTCAGATCGTCGGGCCCCTCCCAGGGCAGAATGGGTTTGTTCCGATCCACCCATGTGTGACACAACCAGGATTTGGAGGAGGCAATCAGCTTCTGGGGCAGTTCGGCGCCCCTCTCCTTGGCAAATTGACCCACGGCCATCGTTCGGGTATCCGACCACGGCAGTTTGAGCCCGTCCGGCGGAACGTCGTGGGGGCTGGGCAACAGAATGAACGACGGCAGCAAGGGTTGTTGTTCGACCACCCCGGCATCGGTGAGTTGCGGTATCTCCAGCACCCGGATCTCCGCTTTTTCCCCTTTCCGGAATTGGGCTTCGGTGTAGGCGACCACGCTGTTGGTCGTGCCTAGATCAATACCGATTATATAGGCAGGATCTGACAATGATAATTCTCCTTGATTGACGTTTCCGTGAAAGTGTGTTTCCTGCGTCGACTATAAAATCTCAACCTCTGCCGGGGCGATGATCCGCGGATCCCGCTCGCCGGACAAGGTGGGCATATCGAGTTTGCCCGCTTTCCAGCCCTTGTGACGTACGATCCCCCTGAACGGCGGATTGCCCGCGACGTTTCCGGTCAGTTTGACGGCATTGGGGTCGAATCCCGGTTCGACGGTGATTTCGCTCTCCTCGTCATCGCTCAGAATCGATTTTGGAATGATATACTTGTCGATGATTTTCCGGCAGTTCTCGTGGATGCTGCGAACGGCGGCCCCGATGTCCGCGTCGTCGTATGCATCGATGTCTTCTGCAAGGAAGTCCATCAGGCGCCCTTCCCGTTGCAGGATGGAAAAGAGATAGAGATACAGCCTTTCCCGTTCGCCTTTGACGGCCGTGGGCTCAGGGGCTTCGATCGTCGTATCTTTCTTCCGGGACCGAGCCTCCTTCAAGCGTGGCGGCGGCACCGACGCAGCCTTGCGGAGGGCGCCGGGAAACGAGAGCCTCAGACAAAGCCAGAGGAGGAGAATGAACACCAGGCCAAGGACGACGGATGCGGGGATATAATATTCCGCGATCAGGTCGATCCAGGTCTTGAATTGCGAAACGGTCTCACGGAAGTCTGCAATGCCGGCGTCTTCCTGCAGCACCGATATCTTCAGGGATACCACATTGAGTGCGACATAGACGGCCGCATCGATCAGAAACCACATCAGGGCACTGAAAAAAAAGACCCAGAAAAATGCACGGCGCGACAGGGCATTGACAACATTCATAGCATCACTCTCCTTGATTGGGTCGTTCCATCCCGGTGTTCACCGGGACCGTTCCTTCCCGGGGTATGGGGGATCACAAAACCATTTCTCAACTTTCGACTTTCATAGGTCACCTCTATCCGGTCACCGTCATGAAAGTCGAAAATTGGATATATAACAAAAAGGTCCTGAAAAATCAACGGTCTGAAAAAAATGTCCTGATCGGTCGGGGTACCCCGGATTCCTGTTGGACGGGCCATACTTTGCATTGCGAAAATTGAGTCGGCATGGTAAAGAGGATTGATCTGAAATCCGACGGTCACGGCCCGTCAGGATACGAATACACCCTTAAACGGCCGCGGCGGAAGTCCCTTTGGGGCGCTTCGCCCGTGTCGGCCGCGTGACATGTTATGACCCTATACACATTTACATTCGATTTCGAGATCGGTACCCTCGTAAAAAGTCCTTGCAGAAATTGTGAGGAGAGAGATCGTTTTCCAGCATGCATCGACGGGTGCGAGCGTCTCGACAGAATTCAGAGCCTTCTGGCGGGAACGCGCTCCTGCACGCGCAGTTCCTGATACGTCCCCGCGACCCGGCAGGGACGGATGGGATGTGCGGCACGACGAGGCGGGCGGGTTGCGTCCGCCGGATTCAAGGATTTTGTCGTTTCAGCCGGTGGGTTCTCAAACGATGCATCACGTCCGATTTCTGCCAGTCCGGATTCTCCGTCAACCACCCCGAAATGACGTTCGCAACGTAGGCCGCGGCAATAGACGTTCCTGCGTAGATGCCCGCCTCCCCCTTGTAGCCGACGGGCAGGTCGGCATAGCCCGGCGCCGAAAGCGCAACAAAGCTGCCGTAGTTTGAATGCTGCCAGGGGGTTCCGTCCGGAGCGAGGGCACCGATGCCCAGGACGGTGGGATAGGCTGCGGGATAGACGGGGGCGCCGGTGGCCTTGTTTCCGGCAGCGGCGACGACGATGAGGCCCCGATTGTCCGCGTAGGCGAGCGCCTCCTCCAGAAACGGGCTCGATGTTTCAGAGCCCCAGCTCATGTTGAGAACCCTCGCGCCGCTGCTCAAGGCGAAATCGATTCCCCGCATGAGAGCGAAGTTGGAGGTTATGCCGCTGTCGTCAAAGGTCCGGATGGGAATAATCGGAGACGCCTTCGCGTCCTCTCCCGCCGTCCCCATGGGACGAACCTCCCCTGCTGCGATCAGCGCCATCTGAGTGCCGTGGCCGAGACCATCCGTGACCGGCATACCCGGGTTGACGGCATCCAGCGCCGCGATCACGCGTTCTTCCAGCCCGTATCCGGCCGTCCATCCCGAATCCAGAACCGCCACCGGGACGCCGGTGGTATCGGAAATGATGTTTTGAGGGGCCACGCTTTCGAAACGTGGGGCACGGCCGACAAACCTGCGCGGAAAATCAATGGGATACGCATAATTGGGTTCGGCTGTGAGGCGGTTTTCCCCGGCCTTGAGTTTTGCCGGAAAATCCGGGATGTCGATGCCGTCGGGCAGACGGACGCGATGGATGCCCAAAAGTGCGTCCGTTTCAAGAATGACGCCGCCCAACCCCGAGACCAGGCTTCTGAGGATCTCTCCGTCGCTTCCCGGTGCAATGCGAAGCAGAATTTCATTTCTGACGTAGAGCGATCCATCCTTGGGGTTTACAGCCACGGCAAAGCCCTCTTCCCTCTCCTCGCGACCGTTCTCCTCCCTCCCGACTGAATCGAAAACGTGCAGTTCCGCCGGCCGCAGCGACTTGTTCTTTCCAGACCGCTCCCAGAAAAGAACATAGCCGTAAGGCTTGAGCACCGCGCCCAACCCTTCGTGAATCGGTTTATCCGTGACGGTCGCCGTCACCTCGGGATCGATGTGGGGCGGACACTGGATCTGGATGCCGGATGCTGAAAGCCGGGATAGAATGACCGAAAGGGGCGACTTCTCGGCGTGTATGGAAATACGATCGCCGCTCAATTCGATAGTCACGGCGCGGGCGGATGCCGCGAACAGCAGGATGGCCGGCACCATCAGCAGCACGGCGACGATGCGGTGTTTCATGATCACGCCCTCCTTTCGACATACGCCGGAACGCTTCGCTCCAACGTTCACTTCTTGTGTTCTTTGATGTCCTGATAGGCCGTTGCCAGGCGTATGAACGCGTCATGGTCTCCGCCTTTGTCCGGATGCATCTCCTGTGCCTTTTGACGAAAGAGGCGGGACAATTCCTTTCTGGACAACCGTCTCAGTGCTTCCTCGGAAATACCGAATACGGTGCCGGCCTCCTTGAAGGAGACGCGCACCCTTCTTTCGGGAAAATGAAAATCTCTCCGGCTGTTGATCCAGGCCTGAAGGATGTCGTCCAGATAGCTGCTCCGCCCGTAATCGTTGTCGAAAAACATAATGAGATATCGGACCAGATAGGGATGGAGCCGGTTCTCCGGAGTGATATCGCCCCAGAAACGTCTGTCGCGGTTCATTCGGCAGACGTCCTGGAGAAAGAGGGTGTCCACTATGCCCTGATCGAGCCCCTGGGGCATGGTTTTGGCGAAGTGCTCGGAAAAGTGCCGCTGTAAATCAAAGATGACAAAAACATAGGATTTGACCTCATGGGGTTTCAGCAGTTGTTCCGCCTGGATGAAATACTGTTCGATTTCATCCCGTGATTTACCGAGAAGGATCTTGAAAAGCCGCGGCGATACCCGTCCGATCCGCCCCTGATCCATCTGACCGAATCGAAGATAGTGCACCCGCCTTCGATCAAAGAGGTGAAAAACGTCGCCGGCCAGGGCATCGTCGAAAGCGGTGCCGCGCGCTGCGCGGCCCCTTCGTCGAAAATAGGCCTGAGCTTTCCGGATATCCGGACGGACAAACGGCCAGAAGATCTCGTCCAGCTCGTCCGCTTCATAAACGACGTCGAGGGCCCGGAGTCGGTCCTCGATGGATTCATGAATGTAAAAGGCGTTTCCTCCCGGGTATTGTACATAGGCGGCAGGGTCGGTCCCGAGGTCTATCAGATGCCGACTCCGAAAGATCTTGCCCGCAGGATAGGATTCCCGTATGGCGTAGTAGGTTTTGCCCTGAACTTGACGGCGCGCCAGATACACGTTGCACTCCTCTTTTCCGTTTGAGATTCAAACTCAACTTTCGACTTTCATGAGGGTGACCCGACAGCGGCACTTGAACGAAACCGCGCGGGGCGCGGGCCGTATCCTCCCGGCACCGGCCTGTGAAAATCGACAGCTGAGATTCAAAAAATAACATAGCGCCGGATTTCATGAAAGTAAACCACTGCACCCATGGACGGCCCGAAAGGGACGGCCCTTCAACCCGCTACTCCCCGGTGAACAGGCCCAGTTGGATCGGCTGCTTGGCGGAGCCGCGGTTCTCGACGCGCCGCCGCTCGACCAGGCGGCGCTCGATGTCCAGGACAAAGGGCGACAGGATTCTCTTTTCCAGTCTGCCGTGGACCATCCGGTTTCCGGCACTCAGCAGAAAGAGCCGTTCCCTGGCCCGGGTCATTCCCACATAGAAAAGTCTCCGCTCCTCGGCCGGATCCTCGCAATGGTTGTCGGCGCGCCTGAAAGGCACGAGGCCGTCCTCGCATCCGACGATAAAGACGACCGGAAACTCGAGCCCCTTGGATGCATGAAAGGTCATGAGGGTCACCTTCTGGGCCTCCCCGTCATGGAGATCGGCATCGGTTTCCAGGGCGGCGGCGGCGAACAGGTCGTCGACCCGTTCGCACGAACGGCTGTCGGTCCTTTGGATCAGACCTTCCAGCGCCGCCGCCCGTTCAGGTGACGCATCGATCATCCGCTGAAGACCGGCGCGATCCTTCAGGACAGAGAGCGCCGCTCCAAGGGACTTTCCGCGCACGCTTTCGCGAAGGTCTTTCAGAACGTCCCGCGTGCGGAAAAACCGCTCCCGAATGTTCCCGGGCATTTCGTTGACGGCGGTTGAATCGACCCACAGCAAGGCATCGAGGGGCGTTTCGGCGGCGTAGAAACGGTCTTTGAAGTCGGCCAGACTGCTTTCGTCCCAGCCGAAAAACGGCAGGCGGCAAACCCTGTCGAAATCGTTCATGATGCCTTTTCGGAAAACAAGCTTTAATAAGGATGTCAATTCCAGGACCCCGGGCTGACCGTAGACGCTTTCCCGGTGGACCAACTGACAGGGAATACCGGCGTCCTGAAGGGTTTTTGAAAGGATTTGCCCCTGAACATGACTGCGGTAGAGCACGGCGAAATCGGAAAAGGCGTGCTCTCTTTCACCGAAGGCGCCGTCGGCGCCGCCGAAATCGATGGATTGAAAGCCGAATCCCCCCACCATGGATTCGATGATCCGGCCGACGGCCGTCGCCTCGCTCCGCTCCGTCGGGGTCTCCATGACCGTGAGGGTCTTGACGCCCTGGATGTTGGAATAGGCGCGGACTTCGGGGGTATTCAGGCTGTGCCGGCGAATGACCTGGTGGGCGGCGTCGAGGATGGTTTCAACCGATCGGTAGTTCCGGTTGAGATGGATGGTCCGGCTTCCGGGATAATCCTCGGCGAATCGGCTGAAGCAGGCTGCATCGGCGCCGCGAAAGCCGTAGATGGACTGATCCGGATCCCCGATGACGAAGAGCTCCTTGTCGCTTCTGGGGCACAGGATTCGAACGAGCCGGTACTGGGCGGGGTTGACATCCTGGTATTCGTCCACGAGAACATGATGATAACGATCGATCAGCTCCCGGCGGAAAGCAGGATTCCCCTCGAGATGACGCACCGTATTCATGATCAGATCGTCGTAGTCGAGGAGCCTTTCGACCGTAAGCATCCCCTGATAGCTCCGGTAGATCGTTCCCAGAACGTGGCAGGCCTTTTCATCGGCCAGCGAACTCAAATCATCCTCCGGCCCCCAGAGATATTGTTTGGCCCGTGTGATCAGATCCGATAGCCGCCGGGCCGACAGGTCGGGACTGAAGGTTTTGCCGCCGTGTTTTTCGAAGGCCGCCTGAATCAGGCGTTGCCGATCATGTTCATCGATGACGGTGTGGGAATCGCCCTGGACCGATCTCAGAACGGTCAGGCAGAAACCGTGAAAGGTCCCGATGGTGGGCAGCCGGCCGGGAGACGGACCGGCGGTCTGGAAAAGTGCCGCCACCCGTTCGCGCATCTCCCGGGCGGCCTTGTTGGTGAAGGTGATCGCCAGAATGTTTTCGGGGGATACGCGGCGGACCGCCGTCAGAAAAACGATCCGATGGGTCAGGGTCCGGGTCTTGCCGGTGCCCGGTCCTGCGATGATCAGAAGGGGCGAGCCGGAATGCACAACGGCGGATTTCTGGGCGGTGTTGAGGCTGTCCGTTCCGGAGGCGGCATGGGAGGGGTTCGGCCCTGTGGCCGGTAATGCTTTCGCATCCCCCCTTTCAGGCAGGGCCGTTCCAAACGGCGGAACAGGCGACGACGCTTCGACGGCGGCCGCAGGTGTTCGTTTTCGGGAAAACAGGGATTGCTGTCCGGTCAGAACGCTCTTTTCACCTTGTGCGAAGACCCGTATCCGGCCGTACTCTCCGTCGAAGCCGGGAGAGATATGAACGCGCCCGCTTCGCATTCGGTCGATCGCTTCCCCCAGAAGGGGGATATCCGCTTCGAGGATGCGGTCTATGGGACAGTCTTTCAGGATGTGGAGCTCCGGGCCCAGGCAATGGATCGCTTTCCGGTAACAGCGGTCCACCGTTCGGGTTTTGACCCCGACGTCGAGAATTTCAGAGAGGATTTCCGCAAGGGGGATCAGGTGGTAAAACGGCGGCTTTCCGTCGGGTATCGCGCCTTCCGGGCGGTCGGCAAGGGTTTCGACGCGATGGAGCACCCCCAGGGTCATGGGCGCACCGCAGGCGGGACAGCGCCATTCGGTTTCGGCCCCTTCGGATGGACGGCGCCAGATGCCGCACTTTCGATGTCCGTCCATGTGGTATTTGCCCTCTTCCGGATAGAGATCTATAGTGCCCCGGCACCGATCCGGATCTCCGGACAGGAGCGCGTCCCGAATGCCGAAAAAAGAGAGCGTCGTGTCGAACAGATTGGCGTTCCGTCCCAGGTTGGCCGGCGAATGCGCGTCTGAATTGGAGACGAGGGTCCGGGAGTCCAACTCCGAGATCCGGCGGTTCATGGGCGGATCCGAAGAGAGCCCGGTTTCCACGGCAAAGATATGGTGGGACAGGTCCTCGAAGCAGGCTGAGAGACTGTCGAATCCCGACCTGGACCCCAGAAGTGAAAACCAGGGCGTCCAGATATGGGCCGGAATCAGGAATGCGTCTTCAGAGCACTCGAGCATCACCTCCAGGAGATTCCTGGCGTCAAGACCCAGGATGGGCCTGCCGTCCGAACGGATGTTGCCGATGGCGTCCAGCCGTGCATTGAGGGTTTCCGCCACCGCCAGGGAGGGCACGTAGATGAGGTTGTGGTTTTTTCGGGTTCTGTCGGCTTTCTTGTAAATATTGCTGATTTCGGTTTCCAGAATGAACCGGACCGTCCCCTTGCAGGAGGGGGGTATCTCGGCGTCACATCGGCGTCTTATATCCTCCCGGAGGGCGAAAAGGCCGGGCTCCGCCGGGATGAGTTTTTCCCGAAGCTCCTGAAACCATGCGGGATGGGTGAAGTCCCCGGTGGCCACCACCGAAATGCCCTTGACGGCGGCACTGATGTAAAGGTGCTCCAGGTCCAGATTTTTGGCGGTGGCCCGCGAAAACCTGGAATGAACGTGGAGGTCGGCGATAAACGGCATGAATGTTTCCTCTTTTTCCCGGACTTTCGTCGCTGTCCGGCACACGCTCCCCGGAGGATGAGGGCTGGGTTCAGGGTCTCGATACGGACCGTTTCAGCATCGCATAGACCTCGAGGCTTCTCTCCCGCGTCTGCTCCAGGGTTCCGGAATTATCGATCAGAATATCCGCCAGTTTGCGTTTTTCCTCGATGGGGATCTGGCTCCGGATGCGCGCCCGCGCCTCCGCCGCGCTCAGGTGATTCCGCTTCATCAGACGGGAAAATTGAAGGGCTTCCGGCACGTACACCACAATGATCCTGGGCAGCTTGCGGTGCATCCCCGATTCGAAAAGAAGCGGGATGTCCTGTATGACCACCGTTTCAGGGGCGGTCGCCTCGATTTCCCGCATTTGCTTTTCCATCTCTTCGAAAACAAACGGGTGGACGATGCGGTTCAAGGCCGATTTCCGGGCGGCGTCGTTGAAAATGATCCGGCCCAGCTTTTCCCGGTCTATTTCACCGTCCTCCCGAAGTACGTCCCGGCTGAAAGCCGCCACGATGCCCTGCCATGCCGGCAATCCCCGGCGAACCACGTCGTGGGCGATCTGGTCGGCGTCGATGACGGCGGCTCCGGCCGCCTTGAAAAACCTCGCTACCGTCGACTTGCCGGTGGCGATTCCGCCTGTGAGTCCCGCAATGACCATGATACCCTCTCTGAAAAGCAGCCGTGAATGATGTCGTCTTTCATAAAAGGCTTTACAGATTTTGGCAAGGAACAAAAAAGCCGGGATTCCGTCGTTGACAGCGTCCTTTTTTATGTATAATAATTTTTATAACTGAACGAGCGACTTTGAAACCTCAAATTACAGATCACCGTCAAAAGGAACGCATGTGACGAAACCGAAATCCAACGGGCCGCTGAAATTCACCCCGAATGAGATCCTCTTTTTCAAACGGTTGAACGACAGAACATCGATCACGGCCGAATATCGTCGTATTTTCAATATTACCGTCTTGATCTGCGTGACACTGGGAATCGTTTTTCTGTCGACGGTCATCTGACACGCCTTCCCCGTCACTGCGATTTCCGATGCCGTCCCCGTGCGGCGTTTTCAGATCTGACCGCTCGAGACGATTCGCCTTTGTCGGCGGCACGGGTCTGGGGCGGCGATGGGTTTCATGGATAGGGTGCCATGGCGAACCGCTTGTTTCTGATCCACAACAATCATGTCGACGATCCCCGAATAAATCTGGCTCTCGAGGAGTACGCCACAGGACACGTTGATCTGAATCACGGATACCTGCTGCTCTATGTCAACCGTCCTTCCGTCATTATCGGCAGAAACCAGAATCCGCTTCTTGAAGTCGATTCAGCCTATCTGGCTGAAAACAACATGCCGCTGGTGCGACGAATATCCGGGGGCGGGGCGGTCTATCACGATCACGGCAATCTGAACTTCAGCTTCATCACCCGTTTCGACCCTGCTTATCTCAACAACTATGCATTCTTCGCCGCGCCCATCATCGCTGCCTTGAAAGGCATGGGGGTTCCCGCAGCGCTCAATGCCGGAAACGACATCGTCGTGGACGGCAGAAAGATATCCGGGATATCCCAGTATTCGAACGGGAAAGGCCTGCTCGTCCACGGCACGCTCCTTTTCGACGCCCGGCTGGACGTGCTTTGGAATGCGCTTGCGCCGCCGTCGGATCCCATGGCGTCGAAGGCGGTGCGATCGTTGCGGAGCCCCGTAGCCAATATTGTCGAATTCCTGCCTTCGGACGTTTCCATGCATGCCTTCAAGTCCGGCATCCGGGACGGTGTTGTCGACGCCTGGGGGGGTGACGGATCGGTGTACCGTCTGGATGGGCATCAGTGGGATGTGGTGGATGCGCTGGCCCGGGACAAATACCATTCCTGGCACTGGAATCATGGCCGGTCACCCCGATTTTCCCTGGTGCTGCCCGGCCGATCCGACACCGGTCCCTTCCAGGTCCGCGTCGTCATCGAGAAAGGGCATATCAAGCAGGTCGCCATACGCGGCAGCTTTCCGGACCCGGAAGCGATCCGTGGACTGGAGCGCCGCCTCATCGGGTGTCTCTACCGGAAAATCGACGTGGAGCGGGTTCTCTCCGGAATCGACCCCGCCCCCTGTCTCGGCGGCATCACCCGGAAGGCTTTTGTCGACGTGCTGGTGCGGGAATAGGCGTCCTCAGACCATCCCCCCGTTGGCCCGAACAATCTGACCGTTGACCCAGCCGCCCTGGTCGCTGACCAGGAACGCCACGACATTCGCGATATCCTCGGGTCGACCGAGACGATGGAGCGGACACATATCCGCCATCTGCTGCTTCACGGCCTCGGTTTTGCCGGCGTTGAACAGGTCCGTATCCACGGGGCCGGGCGCCACGGCATTGACGGTGATGTTCCGGTCGCCCAGTTCTTTGGACAAGATCCGCGTCAGGACCTCAACCGCCGCCTTGGTGGCGGCATAAATGCCGTAGCCCGGCAGCGCCATGGATACGACGGTGCTCGAGAGCGTGATGATGCGGCCGTGATCCGCTATGCGGCGGGCGCCTTCCCGGAGCGCTGAAAAAACCCCGCGGGTATTGACGGCGAAAAGTCGGTCGAAGACGTCATCGGACACTTCGGCGATGGGGCACTTCCGGGCGACGGCGATCCCGGCGTTATTGACGAGGATATCGATTTTGCCGAAACGGTCCGCGGCGGCATCGAAGAGCCTTCGGACATCCTCGGATTTTCCGACGTCACCCTTAACCGGAACGCCGCAACCTCCTGAAGCCTTGATGGTTGACGCCACGGCATGGGCCGCCTCGGCGTTTTGGAAATAGTTGACAATGACCGACGCACCATCCCTGCCCAGCCGTTCGGCAATCGCTCGACCGATACCGCGGGAGGCGCCCGTGACGATACAGGACTTTCCGGTTAACGTCTTCATGTTTTTCCCCTTTCCGGTCGCGGTGTTCCGCGGCTGCGGCGGGACATCACACGACCCCCTGCTTGCTTTTTGAGAATGTCGGAATCAGTGTCTGGGTTTTATGCACCCCGGGAATCCGGCGGATATGCCTGTAAACGAAATAGCCGATCACCTCCGAATCCGAACTGAGCCAATCCCGCTCCATGACGATCTTGACGATGAGGTCGAATTCCCCGGGCACGTCATAGAGCTCCTTTACCTCCTCGAGGGCAAAGAGCTTTTCCATGATCTTGAATTCCTCGCCCGCCTTGACGGAGATCAGCACGAAAGCCGTCATGAGTCGTTTCATTTCCGGAAATTCATGCCCCCTCTGGTCGGCCACCTTCGCCCGAAATTCCTCCATGTTTTTTGGAATGATCTGGTCCAGGCCGATACCGTAATGTCGTCCCCGTCCTTTTTTCCATTGATGGAAGGAGATATAGGCATAGAGATCGGCAATGGTGCGGTTCTGAAATGCCGCCGCCAGGTGACTTTTCTCGATGATGGCGACAAACGGCAGAAAAATGGTTTTGTGCCAGTCCGCGGCGGCGTCCTTGAAGGCCACCTCGGTGCCGTTGATGGTGGTAAGGGATTCCTGGTGCTCCCTGATCTGTTCCGTCAGATAGGCATATTGCCCGACCTCCGTCAGGTCGATGGGCGCCGTGATGCCGGTTTTTTCCCTGAAATCGAGTTTTTCCCGGTAGAGAATGTTTTCGATCGTTTTCCGGGAGGGCAGAAATTCGAGAATATGGGCGTGGATCGTTTTCCAGCCGCGCTCCTTTGCCACGGAAACGCGGTGATTCCCGTCTACGATATAATATTCGTCCTTGATCTGGTACAGGGATACGGGCGGCAGTGGTTTCCCGTCCCGGATCGCCTGTCTGATCTTCATGAGCCTTTCGGACGGTATTCCCGTTTTGAGCCGAAATCGACTGTCAAAATCCTGATAGCGACCGACGCTGCCGACAATCCTGCTGATCTCCACCTCCTTGAGGCCGAGATCCCGTGTGTCGAAAGCCTCTTCATTCTCCTGATCTTCCCTGAAGCTTTTCAGCTCTCTTTTTTTCTGCCGGTTTTTCAATCCGGTGAAAAAGGTATCGAACAATCTATTTTTCATCGATCTCCAGGATAAAATAGCCAACAGTGTTGATGACCCGGGTGTTTTTGACAATCCGTATGCGTTCAGACGGTTTGTTGAAACGGGCGTGAATATGACCGTGAATAAAATATTGGGGGGAAAAACGGTCAATCAAGGGGTGGAAACTTTTAAAGCCCCTGTGACACGGATCTTCCGCATCACCGATATAGCGTGGTGGCGCATGGGTGATTACGATATCGACGCCTCTGTTCCACCATAACCTGGGCCACATCTTCATGATCTTTTTTTTCATCTGAGATTCGGTATATTGGATCGGGTTGCCGTTATACCATCGGGAGCCTTCAAAACCTGCAATTTTCAACTTTTTGAAACGAATCAGCTTTGAATCGATATCAATGCATCCGTTTGGGGCTTTATCAATGTATCTTATATCATGATTGCCCTTAACATAATAAAGTGGAGCATTGATCCTTGATGATATAAAAGATAAATATTCCGGAGAAAGATCGCCACAGGATAGAATGACCTCTATATCTTTGAAAAGTTCACTGTCAAAATCTTTATATAGACATGATTCTATGAAGTCGGAAACTGTCAGGATTTTCATATGAATTGGCCTTAGAGCAAAATGAGATAAAATATATTTTATTTATCGATCATCTTGAATCATGGCTTTAAGGCCGATTTCATCCATTTCATCTATTGAAATATCATTATACTTTTTAATAAATGTTTCGATGGCCATTTGCAAAATATCATCTATTGAGGTTTCAAATTCTATAGACATTTTTTTAAACTCTTTAAGCTGTCTTTTGTTGAGTGTTACGGATAATCTTCCAGATTCGGGTGTGATATGATATTTTGTCCGTGCCATGATCATTCTCCGTTAAATTCTGTTAATCTTTATTTTAGTGAGCATTACCATATTAATGACATTTGATCAATTAAAGAGATGATTTTATGGATTCGGTCTGACGAATATTGATTAACCGCTTTTGGTGCGGTCTGGGTCAAAATGGTTTGTCGGAAAATAATGAGAATAATAAAAATAAACCAGTTGTCACAATACAAAAGAGAAAAACAGACATAACATCCAGATCAAAAAGAGCTTGACGGCCATAATATAACACAATATGTTTCTATTGCGCAATTTTAGGGATGGTTTTCAGACCGACCCCCCTGAAGTTCACCTATGGTCAGACGCCGATCGCATCAGCAGTGGCAAATTACTATTGTGCAAAATCGATTTCTATATATTGACTAAAATTGTCATAAATAAAAAAAACTGTATATCGATTAAATATTACGGAATGCTGCATTTGAATAGATATCAATTTGAACGAAGGAATTAAGTCTTGAATAACGGAGGATATTCCATGACGAGACTATTCGACCCTGAAAGTTCTTTTTCAATATCCGAATCGATAGATAATTACTTAGATGAAAAATCGGCAACAGGACAACTCAGCAGATCATCAATCAGAAACAGAAGATATGAATTAAATAGATTTGAAAGGTTCTGTAAGTCGCATAAAATTCTCTTTCCGGTTGACATACATAAAAATATAGTAGTTCATTATTTAAAATCTCTGAAAATATCAAAATCCTCTAAATTAAATGTCATATATGTTCTGATGGGATATATGGACTATCTTGTTGATGAGGGTTTGATTATCGAAAATATAGCTTCATTAATCGGCAAACCCAAAATTTATCCTCCAAAAACAGATTATTTGACATATTCTGAGCTTGAAATTCTTTTCCGTTCAGTAGCAAATCATTCCGGAAAAAAGACTGTTGATCGTAATTTACTGATGATGAGCCTTTTTACGGATATATGCCTCAGGGTTTCCGAGGTAGTCCAATTAAAACAAGATGACGTCCGATTGGATGCAGAGGAGCTGTGGATAACCCGAAAGCGGCATAAGGTTGATAAAATTCCTTTAAATCAGGATTTAATCAATAAATTCCTGCGATGGTATGATATTCGGCCGGAATACAAAGGCAGCGAGAGCGAGTGGGTTTTTCTGTCCAGTCACGGCCGGCCTCTCAAACCCAGACAGGTGCATTATATTGTCAGCAGTGCCCTGGAAAAGGCAGGCATCCTCAAGCGAAAACACGGTCCTCACCTCCTCCGGCATTCCGGTGCCAGTTTAAAGGCGCAGCAGGGCGAAAACCTTATCGTCATCCAATATCTCCTGGGCCATGAAAATCTGAACACCACCCGACGGTACCTCCACTTCAACTGGGAGGATCTCAAGGCGATGGTGGAAAGGAGTCCGGCTTTGGGGAAATAGGGTATTTGCGGCCGTCAACATCGGAGGGGCACCTGTGCGGAAATATCGGCTTGAAAGATGGTGGTGGGTCTGGTAGACACCTACCCCATGAAAGGGGAATACCATATGACGCGATTGACCGGATTTCAGAAAAAATATCTAAGGGGGTTGGCACACGGCCGGAAGCCTGTGGTTCATATCGGCCGTCAGGGAGTGACCGACAGCGTCATCCGCTCCACCCACGAGGCTTTGGACACCCATGAACTGATCAAGATCAGATTTGTGGATTTCAAGGAGAAGGATCAGAAGATCACCCTATCCAACCTGATCGAGGAGCGAACCGGATCCGAACTTATCGGGATGATCGGTCATATCGGGGTGTTCTATCGCCCGAACGAGGATCCCGAGAAACGACGCATCACCCTTCCGGCGGCACGCGCCTAACCTTTTTTGCTCGGACGAGGGTTCCAGAAGGCCGTTGGCGTGGTTTCCCGGATATACCCCCGGACGCCCTTGACGATGGCCTTGCAGAGATCCTCCTGATATTGCGCAGTGACAAGGCGCTTGCATTCTCTTTCGTTGCTGATGAAGGATGTTTCCACCAGAATAGCGGGCATCTGGGCCCCCAGAAGAACGTAAAAGGGGGCCTGTTTGACGCCTTTATTGCTGACGTATCTGTAATTCCCTTTCATCTGGCTGTACAGAGAATTTTGAACGTAGGTGGCCAGGCGGCTCGATTCGTTGATTTTTGAATTCTGCATCAGGTCGTTGAGGATGTTCTGAAGGTCGCTGATGGTTTTACGGGAAGTGGCGTTTTCCCTGGCGGCCACCAGAATGGCGTCGTCGTCCGTGGCCAGATTGAGATAATAGGTTTCGAATCCGTAAGCCCGGGGGCTTTTGCTGGCATTGCAGTGAATGGAGATAAACAGATCCGCATTCTGGGTGTTGGCAATGGCCGTCCGCTCCTCGAGGGTCAGAAAACGATCGCTGTTGCGCGTCATGATGACCTCGCATCCCAACTCGTTTCGGATTTTTTTCGCCAGACGCCGGGCAATGCTGAGGACCACGTCCTTCTCCCGAACCCCTTTGATATAGCCCGGCGCGCCGCCGTCATGGCCGCCGTGGCCGGCGTCGATAACGATTCGTTTCACGCCCAGGGCAAACTGTTTGGCCAGGTCGTTTGCCGTAATGGCGCTTTGGCTTCGGATGGCAGCATGGTATACGTGCGGCTTTGGGGCGACCAACGGCTTCTTGTGGGGCAGGCGCGTCTGTTTTGTCCCGGCCGCGACGGCTTTTGCAGGAGCGGTCTCGCCCGAATCCTTTCCCCAGACGTCGATGATGGTTCTGAAGGGATTGCTCAGGGAGAAAACCTTATAGGTTTTGAAGGATTTGATGTCGACAACGACCCTGACGACGTCGGGTGTGCACTGGCCCGCGCGGGCGCCCAGCAGCAGGTCGTCGTCAATGGGGACCGCCTTTTGAAGATCCTGACCGAGGCGGCTGTTTTCAAAATCGATGTAGAGGCGCTGGGGTTTGTCGCTGTCGGGATCCTGTTTCAGAAGATTGGGGGTGTAAGTGGTTTCCCGATTGCCGTCGATGACGACCCGGGTGTAGCTGGGATTCGACCAGTACCGGAGTCGGTTGATTACCGTCGGAGAGCCGCCCCGGGAAGACGCCGGTGCTTTGGGCGGCGATGAAAAAGCTTTGGGATCGCAAGTTTCTTCGATGACGATCAAGCGGGAGATGGGATCGTCTCCGGGGACATCGTTGGATGTGTCGGCTTTGAAGGCGGTCTTCGCCTGCTTGAACCGACTGCTCCGTTCCTTGTGGTAGACGGACCTCTCAGCGGATGCACTTTCTGTCGCAGCCGTCGGGACGGCGTCCGGCGCGGCGCTCCCGGATGACGTCTTCTTGTCTTCGAATGACCGGAGAACCGCCTGAGCCTTGGATCGGTAGCGGCTTTTAGGGTGCCGGTTGATCAGCCTGTTGAAGATATCGACGGATTCCTTTCGATCCGAAAGCCGCCCTGAAAGCGCGTAAAGGTCGTTGTAGATCTTTCCGGCCATGAAAAGGTTTGCCGCGGCATAATTCCCTCCGGGATTTCTCCGGTAGGCGGCCTGGAATTTCTGAATGCAGGTCATCCAGTTATCCCTGTATTGCTTTCGTTTTGAATCCTTTATGAATTTTTCGAAATAGCTGTGAGCACGATCGTATTCCTGTTTTTCCGTAACCGCCGGCAAAGGGCTGGGCAGGCACAGGATGGCGACGATGCTGATCATGAGCAGCGAAAATACGACTTTGCAGTATAGCTTCATGGGTTTTTCCGAAAGGGTGTTTTTTCTTATGTCCTTGGGTAAACCCGACGTCAATGGAATCGGATTTTTTCCTGCAGCTCATTCAGGGTGAGAAGCGCCTCCAGCGGCGTCATTCTCGAGACGTCCAGCGACTGCAGCGTTTCGACCAGAAGCGTTTCCTGCGGACGGAAAAGTCCGAGTTGAACGGGATGTGACGCTTCTTCGGCAGGAGATGCTCCTTCCTCCCGGCGAATGATATGCCCCTCGTTTTCAATCCGGCTCAGAACGGTCTTGGCCCGATGGATGATCGATTCAGGAATTCCCGCCAGCCGTGCGACCTGGATGCCGTAGCTTCGATTTGTGCCTCCGGGGACGAGCTTTCGGAGGAAAATGATCCGATCGTCCACCTCTTTGACGGCGATATTGAAATTTTTGACCCTTGGCCGGCTTTGTTCGAGTGCCGTCAGTTCATGATAGTGCGTCGCAAAAAGGGTTTTCACGCCTTTTCCCTTCAGGTCGTGAAGGTATTCCGCCACGGCCCAGGCGATGCTCAAACCATCGAACGTACTGGTTCCTCTGCCGATCTCATCCAGAATCACCAGACTTTGGGGGGTGGCATTGTTGAGGATGTTCGCGGTCTCCTGCATTTCCACCATGAACGTGCTTTCCCCCTGGCTGAGGTTGTCCAGTGCCCCGACCCGGGTGAAGATCTTATCGGTAACCGGGACCTCGGCCCGAGCTGCCGGTACGAAAGCGCCCACCTGCGCCAATATCGTCGTCAGCGCCGCCTGCCGAAGCACCGTCGATTTTCCGGCCATGTTGGGGCCGGTAATGATCAGGACCTGATTTTCCCGGGAGTCCATCCGGATGGAATTGGGTACGAACCGTTCGTCGGTGATCATCTTCTCAACAACAGGATGACGACCGTCCTCTATCGTCAGGATGCCGTCGAGGTTGACGTGTGGCCGATGGTAGTCATTTTTCGCGGCGACATGGGCGAGGTTCAACAACACATCGAGCCTGGCCGTGAAATCCGCGGCATCCTGAATGTGACGATGCTGGTCCCTGACAGCCGTTCGAACGTCGTTGAAAATCTCATACTCGAGCCTTGCCCGTTTTTCCTCGGCGTTCAGCACCGTTGACTCG
The DNA here is from genome assembly GCF_050178255.1 of Desulfococcus sp. Lineage (NCBI taxonomy): Bacteria > Pseudomonadati > Thermodesulfobacteriota > Desulfobacteria > Desulfobacterales > Desulfococcaceae > Desulfococcus > Desulfococcus sp. The sequence continues at coordinate 73,507 of NZ_JBFXGG010000003.1, forward strand.
AAGGTTTTCAGCTCCTCGGTGACATACCGTTCCGCGTTGACCAGGGTCTGTTTTCGAATATAATGATCGGGGATTTTCTCCGCATGGATTTTGGGTACCTCAAGATAGTATCCGAAAACCTTGTTGTAACGCACCTTCAAGGCGGTGATCCCTGTCTTCTTCTTTTCCTCCGCTTCCAGCCGGACCAGCCACCCTTTACCATCTTTGCTGGTTTTAATCAACTCATCAAGCACACTGTCGAAGCCGGATTTGATGATTCCCCCTTCGTTGACGGCTGAAGGCGCATCTTCCCGGATCGCCCGATCGATAAGATCGGCAACGTCCATGAGAGGGGACAAACTGCCGACCCACCTGAAAAGGGACGCCTTCATCTCCGACGTGTACTTTTGAATCTCCGGCAGCTTGAGAAGGCTCCGCTTCAGGGTGACCAGATCCCTGGCATTGGCGTGTCCCATGGAAATTCGGCTGCCGAGCCGTTCCAGATCATACACCGATGAAAGATGTTCCCGGATTTTTTCGGATGTGAGGCGATTCGCGCAGGCCTCTTCCACCGCGTCCAGCCGGGAGGTGATCTCTTCGGGTTTCAGGAGAGGATATCTCAACCAGTTGGCCAGCAGACGACCGCCCATGGCGGTCACGGTATGGTCCAGTATGTCGATCAGGGTGCCGCGGCGTTTACCGGTCTTCAGGTTTTCCAGCAGCTCCAGGTTGCGTCGGCTTTGATCGTCGATGGCCATGAAGTCGTTCAGAAAGTAGGTCTCGATGCCCCTGATGTGGTCGATTTTCTGCTTCTGTGTCTGGGAGACGTAGTGCAGCACGGCGCCGGCGGCCCCAACCGCGGCCGGAAGATGTTCGCATCCGAAGCCTTCGAGGGTAAGGGTGCCGAATTGGTCGATGAGCAGATTTTTTCCGAAGGCGGGGTTGAAGTACCGATCCGGGATGAAGGTGATCGATTTCCGGCATTCCAACGGCATCAATGCGTCGAGGGATGCCTCGTCGCGAAGGGATTCCCCGAGAAGAACCTCGCTGGGCGACACCCTCGAGATCTCGTCGGAAACGCCGTCGCCACCATCGGACTGGGTGACGCGAAATGTCCCTGTGGAAATGTCTACGTACGCCAATCCGACGGCGGCGCCTTCTCGGGCGACGGCAAGAAGATAGTTGTGGGTTTTGGCGTCCAGAAATTCGTTTTCGATGATCATTCCCGGCGTGATGACCCGAACGACCTCCCGTTTGACCAGACCTTTGGCCTGAGCCGGATCCTCCACCTGATCGCAGACAGCCACCTTCAGGCCCCGTTCGATGATGCGGGCGATATATCCCTGGACGGCCCGGCAGGGCACGCCGCACATGGGCACCGGCGAGGCTTGGTTCTTGTTGCGCGACGTCAACGTGATTTCAAGTATTTTCGAGGCCTTTTCAGCATCCTCGAAAAACAGCTCATAAAAATCGCCCATGCGGTAGAACAAAAGAGCATCCGGATATTCCGCCTTGATGGCCATATACTGCTCGATCATCGGGGTTGTTTTTGCCTGCATAATCTCAATCTTTCAACTTTCGGTATTCATGGGTCGGTGCCCGGGAGGGGACGGCCCGCGCCCCGCGCGGTTTCGTTCAAGTGCCGCTAAAGCTTGCTCCGGACGGCCCGGAAACTCGCTTGCGCTCAAACAATCCGGGCCCCTGATCCTCCGCGGCGCTTAAGCGGCACTAAAACTCACCGCTGAAGGGGCGCGGGCCGCATCCTCCCGACACCTTCATCCGGTCACCATTATGAAAGCCGAAAGTTGAGGTTTATTTAATGCCGACGGCAGGAGCGGAAGCGCTTCTCTTCAGGGTTATCGGAACGAGTTCCAGGTTGCCCCATACCCCCAATTTATCTCCCTTGACGATCACGACGCCCGCGACGCCTTTGATTCGCCTTCCAAACGCCAGGGCCTGCTGAATATCCGCCACCGATCGGACGCGGTTGCCGACGGCTGTTGCGACGGCATCGGCCAGAGCGCATGAGGAGGATACCACACAAACGGCATCCGCGGAACCCAAACTGAGAGAGTGGCCGATGGTCCCCGAGGAGGTGCAGACGGCTGTCGCCTCCCGGGATGCATCGATCCTGAGGCCGATCCTGAGGCTCATAGGGGACCTGCCCGCGAAAAGGGCGACGGTCAGGGGTGCATCGGCCTTGATGAAGACGTCTCCGCCGTTCTCCACGATGATCTCCGGGGAACAGGCAAGAAGCTCACGGCCGACGTGTTCGGACAGCGCCCCGGCAACCGCGGCCATCGGCCCCACCCCCGCGCTTTGGCCCGCCGTGATCATGTCCCTGATGACGGCGGGTGCGGGTCCGACGCTCTGCAGGGGCGCGAGAGACGTCGCAAAGTCGGGATTGTCCCGAATATACCCCTCGATATAGGACCGGTGTTTCAGCACGAGATCCCGGGTCAGGGATTCGAGATTTTTCCGGGCATGGACAAAAAGATCCGTCTCCTTGACCCTGACCTTGAAATAGGTGCGGCGGCCGATATCGACGAATTCTCTGTAGACGCGGGGTTCGTGTATCATCGCTGCCTGCCGGTGCCGCCGACGACATCCGCCAGAACCGTCAGAGCCTTTTCCAGAAGCGCCGTGTCCGCCTGGCTGCCCATGTGGCCGAGCCGGAAAACCTTGCCGGCCAGTTTGCCGTGGCTGCCGCCCACCACCAGCCCCTTCTGCCGCAGACGACGATCCAACTCCTCCCACGGCAGGGTTTCGGGAACCCGGACGGCGGTTACCGTGGGCGAGGGAACGGCCTGGGGCGACGGGAACAGATCGAGCCCCATATCGACGATGGCTTTTCGGCAATGCCGCGCAATCGATTCGTGCCGGTTGAAGCTTTCGTCAAGACCCGGGGCCAACAGCAACGCCGCGCCGGCATTCAAGGCGGCTACCCCGTGCCAGTATGGCGTGTAGGGAAACCGTCGGGTCTCTTCGATCCGGCGGAAGGGTTTCAGGGCGTCATATCCGTTGTAATCGACGCGTTCGATCTCCTCCCAGGCCCGGTCGCTGATGGACAGGAAGGCCATGCAGGGCGGCGCGGAAAGACATTTCTGTGAGCCGCCGAGGGCAAGATCCACATGACACGCGTCGACCCGGACCGGTGTGCCGCCCGCACTGGAGACCACATCGGCATAGAGCAGCGGCACACCCATGGCCTCCTTCAGCTTGCCGAGCCCGTCCAGCGGGTTGAGCGTCCCCGACGGGGTTTCGCAATGAACGGCGGTAATCATTCTGGGGTTGAACTCCTCGACGGCCTTTTCCACGGGTCTGAGGTCATTCAGGGTTTCATGGTATTCCAGCCCGACCGTCATGACCTCGGCGCCGATGGATCTTGCCATGTCCGCGATGCCGTAACCGAATACGCCCGTGGCGACGGACAATACCCTGTCTCCGGGTTTCAGGCAGCTGCGAAGGGCGGTCCACAGGGCAAGCATGCCCTCGCCGGTCTGGATGACGACCCGATTCCGGGTTTCCAGAATCTGTTGCAGTCGGGATTCGGTTTCATGATAAAGGTCCCAGAACGACGCCTCCAGACCCGGGGCGCCGTAATTGGTCTGGTAGACTCGAAGGATTTCTTCCGGGACCTTCACGGGGCCCGGAACCATTGGAATGGGATAAACGTCCATAATGATGAACCTCGCTTTCTTCATTGATCAAAAAGGGGCGATAGCGGCGAAAAAACCGTTCTTCTTCGTTTCATTTGCGGGCCCCCGGTCCGCTCCGGCACCAGGGCGTCCCATTCCTTCAGGAACAGGCCGGTCTGCCGGCGTTTATCACCGTCGGGGCGCCGACGCAAAGGGAAGCTTGAAGGGCATGGGTCGAAGCTCCGGCGGGCACTGGTTCAGAAAATAGGTGTCCGTCATGCCGGCAATGAAGTCCCGGACCACCTCTTCATTGCTGTGGGTGTTTTTGTATTCGTCCGACATGTCTGAAAAAAACCGGGTATAGATCCCTGATCGCTCGTCCCCTTTTTCAAGATCCTCCAGATAACGGTTGAAAAGAAGGTCGAAAAGCGTTTTCAGGGTGTTCGAGTGTTTTTTGATGACGGGGTTGAGGTAAATGCGGTCGTAGTTGAACGCTTTCAGGGCGTTCAGTGCATGAGAGATCTCGTCGCTGAAGGCGATGGTGTCGTTGTCGGCGCTGGTTTTGATGATATCGGTCACCAGGGCGTACACGATGCTGCCGTTGGTATCCCCCAGGAGTGAAACGCTGTTTCGGGGAAGGTCGCTTCGGCGAATCAGTCCCAGCCGGATGGCGTCCTCGATGTCCCGGCCGATGTAGCCGATGGTATCCGAAAACCGCACCACGCAGCCTTCAAGCGTCATGGGGGTCAGTACGGTGTCGGGATCGGCTTTTTTTTGATCTGTTTCCCGGTCGAGGTTCTCGAAAGTCTTGCCGCGGGCCGGCGCGATCCGCTGATTGTGAATTTCTCCGTCGTGGCACAGGATGCCGTCGAGGGTCTGGAGACATAGATTCCATCCTCTCCCCTTGCGCTCTACCTTGTCCAGGAATTGAACGCTCTGGACATTGTGGCGGAAATGTCCGATACCATGATCCCGGCAGAGTTTTGAAAGAAAGTTTTCCCCTTCGTGCCCGAAGGGGACATGTCCGATATCATGCCCCAACGCGATGGCCTCGATGAGATCCTCATTCAATCCGAGAAAGCGGCCGATGGTTCGACTGATCTTTGACACCAGTTGAACATGAAGCACCCGGTGAGTGATGTGGTCGTTCTCCACGAGATAAAAGACCTGGGTCTTGTCGATATACCGGGTATAGGCGAGGGAATGGAGAATCCGGTCCACATCCAGGGAGTAGGCCTGCCGGTAGCCGGCGACAATCCTGTCTTCGGTCTTTCTGCGTCGTCCGTCCCTGCTGAGTGCCGCCGACGGAGAGAGGATTCGGGCTTCCCGACGGTTGAAGATCTCCTGCAACTCACCCAGGTTCTGCATCGCCCATCCTTTGCCGGCTCGGGTTGTCATCCGAAAGCCCGAAGAGTTGTGCGACCCTCCTGCGCATACGATTTCCGTGACTCCCGTGCCAGTAGATTCGGCCGCATTCGGCGCACTGGTGAAAATTGTCTACGGTCTCGGCGATGTAATCGGGTACCCGGTTCAGCACCAACGCCCTGTCCACGCCTGAAAGCGTCCGGTTGCAGCGAATACATCTCGAAAACAGGTCTACGTCGGCGATGGAGATGCCCGTTTCCGTAATGACCTGTCCCAGCTGTTCGAAGGGATCGTTTGCGCGGATAAAGATCAACCGACCGTCGTGGGGTGAGTTTTTCAGCGCCGTGATGCGGGTGAGCAGGCAGCGCCCTTCCTTTGCCAGAGCGGTGCGTCGCGAAGCGGAAAAATCGTCTTCCAATATCGTGTCAAACCCGAGAATACGGAGCCATTTGCAGAGTTTTCCAAGGCTTGAATCCACGGCAAAACAGATCGTCGTAATCACATTTCCGACTCCAGCAGCATGAAGGTGGACGGCTCTGTCGAGGCTTGGCGCCAGTATCGTTGGATGCGAAGCCGCAGCCGATCCCCGCGACTCAAGATATCGATCTGAAACGGCACCTTGTAGCCGTTCATCTCCCGATGGTCTGAAAAATCGGCCGTATACATCCAATTCTCCCTGGCGTCATACATCTCGACCGATGTTATGCTTCCGGTGTCCTCGGAAAGCACGATCTTTTCAAGAATCCTTCCTCGTGGTCCCGACAGGGTCAGGCGTATCTCGTCGGTTGCGGCATCCGTTTCCGCGGCGGCATGGTCAAATTGTCGTATCGGGACCCGGCCTCTCAGGAATTCTATGATTTCCTCAACGTTCAGACGGATGCCGATCAATTTGTCGAGATTCGGATTCGAGGCCCGGGTCTTGAAGAACTTTTTGGGGGTGTGGGAGGCCATGAAAAAATTCTTCCCGTCGGCGGCCATGGTCGTCATCGGAAGCCCTCCGATGTTGAGAACGGACAGCCGAAGCTTGTCGGGGGCCTCCCCGATCCAGGCCACCCGAGCGTTTCTTTGTTCTCCGTCCCTGGAGACCAGACGAACGGTTCCCGTACCTTTGAAGGTGGTCAACGCCGCGTTTTGAAGGCTCAGCCGGGAAATCATGTTGCGTGTGTAGGGCGTTGTCTCCGTCGGCTTGGGGGCGGGCCCCAAGCCGGCACATCCGCCCAGAAGAAGCATGACTGCCGCCGTAATCAACACGTTCCGGATGTGTCCGTTGCGCCTTCCCATCAGAATTCCTCCGCCGCCTGCATCGCTTCACGGATCTTGTCCTGAATCTCCGACCGATCTTCCTCTTCTCTTTTGGATAGCGATTTGCGGTAGTATTCCAGAGCGGTTTTGAAATTGTTGAGTTTGAAATGCGCATCGCCCACGTGTTCCAGGATGATCGGATCATCCGGGACCAATGAAGCGGCCCTGGTCAGGTATTTCAATGCCTCTTCATACTCGCCCCGTTGAAAGTAGACCCATCCCAGACTGTCGATGATATATCCGTCGTCGGGCTTGTATTTAAGCGCTTCACGGATAAGCGCCTCCGCCTCCTCGAGATTTTTGCCCAGGTCGGCATAGGTATACCCCAGGTAGTTCAGGGCGTTGGCGTTCCGGGGTTCGAGGTGAATGACTTTTTTCATCATGGCGATGGAGTCTTCTTTACGCTCCTGTTTATCATATACCACCCCGAGGCGAAAATAGAGATTGACATTGTCCGGTATGGCCTTGAGCCCTTCCAGCAGGGTTTGCTCGGCCAGATGGTACTGCTTGGCATCCTCGTAAAATGTTGCGAGATAAAGGCGAAAATCCGGATTGTCCGGCACCTGGCGATTCACCTCCCTGAGGTACGCGACGGCCTCCTGGGTGTTCCCTTTTTCCTGGTAGTAAAAAGCGATGCTCACCACGGCATTGGGGTAGAAGACCGATGCCGGCGTCACCTGTTTCAGGTGTTTGAGCATCATCCTTTCGTTTTTGAGACCGTCGTAGGCGATACCGGCAATATAGTGGAGGTCCGAGTGGGTCGGCATGCCTTTCAGCATACCTTCGATAATGACGGCGGTCTCATCGTATTTTTTCTGTTCAACGTAGAACTGGATCAGCGTTCTGATGACCTCGGACTCTTCCGCGGCGGCCTTGCCCAGAGGCGCCAGAACGGCATCGGCGGCCTTCGCCTTTCCTACGGCGTGATAAAAGTATCCCAGTGCGAAGGCCGCCCTGAAATTGTCAGGCGCTTTTTCAAGGATCTGCCGGTATATCGCCTCCACGTCCCGCTGCCGGCCCTGTTGCCGGTAGATATCGGCCAACTCGAACCGGGGCTCTTCCAGATCCGGCTCCAAAGTCAGGGTCTGCTTGAATTCCTGCTCGGCCCTCGAAACGTTCCCCTGATCCGCGTAGATTTTACCCATAAAGAAATGGCCGACATATGAATCCGGAAATTCCCGGATCAGGCGTCGGTAAATTCTGAAGGCGTTGTTCCGATCGCCTTTTTCCATATAAACGGCACCGAGGCGGAGATAGATCTCTTTTTGCGACGGGTCGATCTGCAGAATCTTCTCGTAGATCGCGGCGGCCTCGTCTTCGTTCTTGAGCCCCTGCTGCAGTTTTCCATAGAAGATCATGAGCTGGATATCTTCAGGTCTGGCCGAGAGCATCTCCCGGACCAGCGCCAAAGCCTTTTCGGTATTTTTCTGCCGCAGAAAAAGGCTGGCCAGTTCCTTCTTGATGTAGATGGATTCGGGATCGAGTGCCAGGGCTTTTTCGAGAAGCTCGATCGCTTTTTCCACGTTGCCCCTTTTGCGCATCAGTTGGGATTCGATGAAATAACGGTATCGATCACCGTTTTGATCGGATCCCGATTTGATGCTGTCGATCAACTCGTCCGGCATATCCGTCAGAAACGGCGCCATGGAGGGGACGGCGGACGGGGAAATCGGGGGTGATGGCTTGCTTCGCATGCATCCGGCACTTATGGAAAGGCACAATATGCAGATGAGCGCGGAAACGACTGACGGTTTGATGATAATTTTCATGACGTTGTTTCTGGTGACGTAAGAGTTGATGCATTCGTAAAAGATCGGTGTTCAGACGGTTCCGAAAAAGGTTCGGGGCCAGGGCTTGCGAAACCCTCGTCAACGCGGTCGGCCGACAGGTGCGCCACGGCGTCGAGAATGGTGCGCGGCGCCGGCATCGGTCTTGTCGCGGAACCGTCAAGGGCCGGCGTCACACGTCAGGAAAGGCTGTCCCCCTCTCTGTAGGCGTCGAAGTCGACGATTTCCCGTTTGAAAAATTCCCGCATCTTTTTTACGACGTTTTTTTCCACCTGCCGAACGCGCTCCCTGGATATGCTGTAGCGGTCACCGATTTCCTGCAGCGTCACGGGGCTGTCCGAGAAGATGCGGAGATCAAAGATCTCAAGCTCCCTTGGCGTCAGTTTCTTTTTGAATTCTGATATCTTATTGTGCAGAAGCACGTCCATTTCTTTTTTGGCGACCTTCTCTTCGGCCGATTCCGCCCCCGTACTCAAAAAATCGATTCGTTCGGTATCCGAGTCATCCTTGAGTGGTGCGTCCAGAGAGACATCCCAACCGTCAAGGCGCTGGTCCATGTCGATGATTTCCCTCTCGGAAACGCCCAGTCGCTGGGAAAGCAGTTTGGGTTTGGGATCGAATCCCTGGTCGATCAGTTTCTGCTTCTCTTTTTTGAGCTTGAAAAAGAGTTTTCGCTGTCCCTGGGTCGTTCCGATTTTGACCAGTCGCCAATTGTCCATGATGAATTTCAGGATGTAGGCCTTGATCCAGAAGGAGGCATAATAGGAGAACTTGACATTTTTGTATGGATCGAATTTTTTGACCGCCTGCATCAACCCGATATTGCCCTCCTGGATCAAATCGAGGAGATTCTGCATCCAGACCCGCTGAAACTCCAGAGCGATTTTGACGACGAGGCGAAGATTGGAGGTCACCAGGCTATAGGCGGCATCCCTGTCGCCGTATTCTCTGACCTTGAGGGCGAGTTCCCGCTCCTCGTCTCTCGTCAGCAGTTTATAACGGCTCACCTCCGAAAGATAGCGCTGAAGCGGATCGAATTTGACGAGCGATTTGTCGGTAGTTCGCCGGGGGCCGGTTTTCTTTTTGACCCTCTCAACCTTCTCGACCTTTTCAGCAGCGGACCCGCTATCGGTTTTTATATTTTCGCGTTGTGAATTTGTCATCTTTTGAATATGCACCATTCTTGAAATTGATGATCTTGAAATTGATGATATCGATGATATCGAATTAAATATATTTTATATCAGTTAAGAAGATTTTTTCAAGGAATTAAAGAATGTTAACCTTAAACCACGCTGGTGCGGTTTTTTGTGGACATCATCGGTTACATATGTTATAGGCCAGATTCATTTTTTCAGCGCCCGTAGCTCAGCTGGATAGAGCAACGGACTTCTAATCCGTAGGTCGCAGGTTCGAATCCTGCCGGGCGTACCAGACATTTAGGGGAGCGGCATTGAATGCCCGCTCCCTTTTTCTTTTGCGCGTCAACAAAATTTTGAGGCACCAAATTCATTCTTTAACTTTTAACATGTTTGCTCTTTCTGTGCAAATATTGTTTTATAACGGTCTTATCCTCATGAACAGTTGGTCTTTACAGGTTTTTTTAAAATTGTTAGATGGGACGTAAAACAGCTGCACGATATCGATGTGATGATCATAGATCGGCCATCGATGTCGCGGAAAATCTCTTGCGGAAACCAGGACATCCACCATGAGCGAAAATGATTATGCCGACCGTGGACGATGCGGCACGGAACAGATGATTGTCGATATTTTGTCCAAAGCGGGAAAACCCTATCTCACCGTCAACCAGATCCGAAACCGCCTTCCCTCCGGGGAACTTCGACGATTGGGACTCAACCGGAAACGATCCGGAAGCGCCCAGGTGCTGGGAACCCTGAAAAGGGCAATCGGCGCATGTGCCGGGGAGGGGGGGGACCGCCTTGGCGGTGGTCTGCGGATTTACAGAGGACCGAAGGCCGTATACATCGGCATCTGGTTGTCGGATGAGGCGCTTATTCTTGAAAAATTAGGGCGGGAGCCGGGGCTGTCGGTCAAAGCGCTGGGGAATCGATTACCGCTGTTGAAAAGGGACTACATCGCAACCCTCAACCGTCTGACGGCCTCAGGTCGTGTCCACTGTACCTTCAACGATGCCTGGCGGCCGATTCTTCGCCCCGTGAAGCCGGCATCGATGCCTCGGAAGGTTTACGCCGGAGATCACAAAACCCTGTTCAAGGAGGCCTACGACCGCATTGGAAAAGGACGCGGATTTGTAAGGATCCATCGCATTCGAGCGGCGTTGAACTGGACGGATGAAACATTTGATGGACTGCTGAAAGAGCTCATGGCGGCCTATGTGATCGAATTGCACGGCGGAGATCCGTCGACGTTGTCGGAAAACGAGATCCGGCAATCCTATGTAGATGAGGGCGGCACCCTTTACATAACCTTGAGCTGGTGGGGAGAAGACCATGAAAAATAACCCGGAAATTCTCGACATGCTGAGGACGGAAAATCCTTTTGTATCTTCGAGTGTCGGAGACCCGATGAAAACTCGCTATCCCGACGTCACCTCAATCAACGAGACGGCTTTCATGGGCCTCGTCAATCTCATCGAGCAGAAAATCCGAACCCCCGATCTTCCCTGTGCCGGAATGGTTTTCGGCGAAACGGGAAGCGGCAAGACCCACCTCGTCAGCCGCATCCTCGATTACGGCAGGTCCGAACAGCATCTCTTTTCATACGCCTATATGCAGCCCATCGAGGATGCCGATCAGACCTATCGCTATCTGCTCAGGGAGGTCATCATCAACCTATGCTATCCTCTTGCCGGCAGCGGCAGGGCGACCCAGATGGATCTGATCGTCGAAAAGATCCTGGATGATGTCGGAGCGCCGCCGCCGGCGGCGAGGCGTGAACCGACGCCGAAGGAGCGCTTGTTGATGGATTTCAAGGAAGGGCTGAAGCAGGTCGCCCAGAGACGGAAAACGCCTCGACCCCTCCTGGCGGACCTCCGCCGCCTGGTGAAGACCGCCGTTGCTTATCTGGCGGCGGATGACGATGAAGCGGTTCGCGGCAGAGGCCCCCGACATGCGGATCCCGTCGATTACGCCCGCGAGCGGTTTCCGGATATTCCAAAGACTTTTTTAAAGGTGCTCTTTCAATTTCCCATTCGTGAAAAAAGGAGCGCGGCCATCGAGTGGCTCAAGGGCATTTCCATCGACCCCTCGGATGCGGCCCTGCTCGGCGTTCCGATACCCGTTCAGGAGACACCGGCCATGATGGAGCAACGGGCCCAGAACATGCTGGGGTACCTCGGCATGCTGCTGACCCGATACGGGCGTCCCCTGGTGGTCTGCTTTGATCGGCTTGAAAACTACGACACCGAGGCCAAGGTACGTTCCCTGGGAAAAATGATCGAGTATCTGGTGGATTCCGCTAAGGCCATACTTCCGATTGTTTTCGTTCGAGGCGCCCAGTGGGAGGAGAAATTCAGAAAGCAACTCAACCAGCAGATCATCACCCGCCTGGAGACCAATGAATTCAATCTCAAGGGGTGCAATGCCGACCAGGCCCTTGAGATCATCGGCAGCCGTCTCGACACCGTTCTCGGTGAAAGCGCGTCCGGTGATCTGTTTCCTTTTGACCGGGCCGAGTTGGTCCGGATTTTCAAAAGCCGCCTCCACAGTCCCAGACAGGTCATCATGATCGCCAACCAGCGTCTTCGCGCCATTCTTTATCCTGAAAAGGACCCACAGGGCGTTGTTACGCCTCTGGAGCAATTACAAAAGGCCTTCGACGCCTCTTTCCGTGCCATTGTTGCCGATTTCGACCGGTATCCTCCGGATCGGAGCCGACTGCGCCGGGCTCTCGAGCTTTATTTGAGCGAGCGACCCGAATCGAGCGGATTCAGAATCGTTTCCCTGCATTCCCCGCAGGACAAGTTCATCGATCTGAGGGCCGCCGTCCAACCCGATGACGGCGCGCTTTTTGAGGCCGTTTTCATCATCGATGTAGAGCATAACAGCCCATCCGTTCGGGCCGGCCTGAAGCGGGGCATCGATTTTCTGGAAAACGATCCCTCAAATCGGGCCTTTTACATCCGGGATCGGCGCTGCGAGATCCCCCCTCCCCCCCAATGGGCATCCACCAATGAGATGTTCCTGCATTTTCATCGTCTTGGCGGGAATGTCCTTCTTCTGGATCAGATGCAGGCGGCCCGGTGGTACACCCTTGCGCTGCTCAACTATGCGGTGAAGGACGGCGAGGTGACGATAAACGACGCGGAACATCAAAGCCGCGCCGTAACCGTCGATGAATTGAGCAGCTTTATCAAGACGTCGGTCCACGAGCAGACCTTTTCAGGGTTCTGGAAGATCGGTGAGCAGCTCAGGATAACCTCTCCGGCACAAGGCGTTTAACGCGACTGTCGGTGTCCGGGAGCCGAAGGTTGACGCGTAAGACAGGATGGGTTCACGCACCCGCCAACTGAGCCCAGGCGTTCCTGAAAAAATATCCGGCGAAAATCAGCAGTGCAAGGCCCAGACAGCGGATCGCCAGAACATAATGTCCGCTGTTCAGGAAATGTCGGGATTTCCCAACGGCCACGGCGATGAAAATCTTGGCGCCCACCAGGAGTCCATAAAAAACGAGGAGAAATGCGACGGCCGCGGCCGGAGCGACCCGCCATGTGTCCAGGATCAGAGGTGCGCCGATGGAGAGCCAGAAGAGGTAAGGGCTGGGGTTCAGGAGGTTCGCGACGACCCCCCGCCGAAGCGATCGTGACGGAACGGCGGCCTGAACTGCCGGATCCGCTCCCTTGAACATGAGGCTTTCATAGCCGAGATAGGCCGTGAAAAAGCCGCCCAGGAGGGAAATGACGCCGATCAACCGCATGTGATCCGTCAACCGGGAGAGCACCAGCACCGTGACGACGATGATCGGGACGTCGGTGAGCAGCGGAGAAAGGGCCACCTTGATGCCCTCCCGTGAATCCTTCCTGAGCGTTTCGGTGATGACCAGCGTGAGCAGCGGTCCCGGCGAAAGCCCCGCGCTCAAACCCAGCAGCGCCGCTGAAGCCATCGCCCCCGTAAACGTGATGAGCATACGGCAATCTTCTCCCGTCGGGCGGTTAGGATCTTTCCATGCACCCGGTAAGCCCGTTCGTTCCTTATCGGCACAGGCTCCCGGTACGCTTGAGCTGGAGGTCCCTGTTTTTTCTGAATCGCTTCGTAACCGGCCTGAGGCGAAGCAGAACATAGGTGGCGCCCGCGCCGCCGTCACAGGACCGTGCACTGGTGAATGCCAGGACCCATTTTCGAATGGGGCCGCGGGTCAGCCATCCGTAAACCTTGCGCTTGAGGACCGGTCCAACCGGTGATGAAAGCCCTCTGCCGTGCACGATGAGCACCGCTCGTTTGCCGTCAGTGACGGCCTTTTCCATGAACGTCATGAACGCATCCCTGGCCGCGGCGACATTGAAGCCGTGAAGGTCGATATGGTCCTGGACGGCAAAATCGCCGTTGTAAAGCCTTCGCGTTACCTCGCGGCTCACGCGGTACCCTCTTCCTTCCATATATTCCGGCGTATGGGAAACCTCGAAGCCGTGCCCGAAATCCACCAGCTGCTTCAGAATCTCAAGGGTCTTCTGTTCACAGGAGGTTTTTGGGTATCTGTTACCGGCATGCCGGTGTTTCGCGGCATGACGCCGCGTCCCGGTGATGGGTGTGACGTCCGCCATGGCATCCGCGAACAGTTCCTGCTCTGTTTGAGGATTTTCCCCTTTCGAACAGCCGTCGGTCTTGTCGGGGCCGCTGCGGTGTGAATCCAGGGACCGAATGTTCTGCGATCGTCCGTCGAGGAGATCCCGCAGGTTTTCAAACGGTCGGAACGAACCCTCTGAACAATCGTTTTTTGTCCGATGTCGTTTCATGGCGATCTTTCCCATGAAATCCAGCCGGCGCCGGCATGCCAAACCGTCGCCGAAATTACATTAAGAACATGATGGTTCCACTGATTCCGCCGCAGGAACCCGGGAGTCCGGTTTTTTCCCGAACGCCCTGTAATCGTAATAATCCCGGATGATGCGGGCATGGTCGAAGACGATATCGGCGGGAAGTTCGTGCTTTCTGAACACTTGCAGATTTCTTGCATCATCCATAGCTTTGGGAATGCCGGAAGCGCGGCCGATGTAGACCGTTGTCACGGTGTGATGCCTGGGGTCCCGATCGGGGGCCGAATAGGTATGGAACTGCTCCAGGAGCGTGACTTCAAGAGATGTCTCTTCCATGGCTTCGCGCACCGCCGCGGTTTCAAGGGACTCTCCGTAATCGACAAACCCACCGGGCAGGGCCCATCCACGGGGCGGATTTCGCCTTTCGATGAGGAGAATCCCGGGCTCCTGCCCTTTGACTGCATCTCCCTTCGGGGATGCGGGCATCTCGATGATGATGTCGACGGTAACCAGCGGATTTCGATATTGACGGCTCATAACGGTCCATCCTTTCATCTCGCTCCTGTTGACGCGCGAGGCGCAGCCTTCCCTCTTCGGTTGATTGTTCGTTTTTAGCATGCTTCGGAAGTGATGACAACGATCAAAGGCGGCGGTGAAGCCCTTGACGGATACCGGAAGAATTGGGTATAGGCATGACGCCGACATGAGGCGAGACCCGGCGGCGCGGATCACCCGGTTCGGGGTCGTGCGGAAGATGTTGTCGCAACCCGTCGATTTTGAGGCCGTTCCGGAAAAAGGCCTGTGTATGCCGCGTTGCTCAGGCATCTTCGACGGTGCCGGCGTCTTATCGATCGAAAGAGGAAGGATTTCATGAAATACACCTGTTCGGAATACCGCGAGGAGATGACGCTCCTGGCCCTTCGCCGCCGGCTTGTCGAGGAAGGGTTGACGGACGAGGAAAAACAACGGATTTCAGAGGAGATCCGGAAACTGGAGGAGCGGATGGACATGGCTTGAGGACGGAAAATCCGGCGCCGCCCCGCCATGTCGGTTCCGTCGGCTTGCTCCGGAAGACGGTTTATCCGCCTATCGACGGTTCGTCGTGGAAATGGGTCAGGGCCGGTTTCCCGATAGGGAACACGTTAAACCCGATGGTGTAGAGTTTCGCGTGATCCAGGATGTTCCTGCCATCGAAGATGAAGGCGGGTTGCGCCATGGATCGAAAGATTCTGTCGAAGTCCAAAGCGGCGTATTGAGGCCACTCGGTCATCAGCGCGACGGCATCGCAACCGTCAGTCGCCGCATAGGGATCCTCGGTATAGCAGACATCCCCCTCGACGCCTTGAAGCTCGAAACGCGCATTTTCCAGTGCCTCCGGATCCGTGACGACGAGCTTTGCCCGCTCCTCCATGAGCCGCTTTGCGATATAGATGCCGGGGCTCTCCCGGGTATCGCCGGTGTGAGCCTTGAAGGCAAAACCCAGAAGACAGATGCGCTTTCCGCTAAGGGTGTGGAACATGTTTCCCAGCATATTGACAACAAAACGTTCCTTCTGGTATTCGTTGATGCGTATGACGCCCTCCCAGTAATCCGCCACCTCGTTCAAACCGTAATATCGGCAAAGATACACCAGATTGAGGATGTCTTTCTTGAAGCATGAGCCGCCGAAGCCGACACTGGCGTTGAGGAACTTGCTTCCCAGACGGCTGTCCATACCGACTGCCCGCGTCACCTCGGCAATATCGGCATCGGTTTTCTCGCATAGCGCCGAAATGGCGTTGACGGATGAAATTCTCTGGGCGAGAAAGGCGTTGGCGACCAACTTGGAGAGTTCGCTGCTCCAGATATTGGTGGTAAGGATGCGATCCCGATCGACCCATCTGGCATAGATATCTACCAGGCTTTCCCTGGCGCGGATCCCCGCGGGAGAGGTGTCGGACCCGATCAATACCCGATCCGGATGCTTCAGATCATTGACGGCGGTGCCTTCGGCAAGGAACTCCGGATTGGAGAGGACCGTAAAACGCGTCTTGTGATTTCCGGCATCGAAAATTCGCTTCATGGCCAGAGCGGTCTTCACGGGGAGGGTGCTTTTTTCGACGATGATTTTCGGTGTGTTG